>JBOFSR010000108.1:0-19566 GCA_051651645.1 Treponemataceae bacterium
TTTCACAAATATTCAGCAAATGAGTTTCATAACGAAACTTTGTTCGTCTGTGCAACTCAATTACAAAATAAATCCCAATATATCCCGTCAAATCCCGCCTTTTCTCCGTTATTCTTAAATCTATTCTCTTGCTTTATCACGTTATACTAACTTCTGAACTTGTGCAGCCTTATTTTTTTGTTAAAAGGGATAGAAATCACGCCGAAATTGCAAATAAATTATCAATACTCAAGGGGTTACGAGTAGGGGAAATATTGATTTTGAAAATTCAATGTTTAGGCTTACAATGATGTCGACGAGTTAAAAATAATAAAAAAAAGATGGCAAATCTGCCATCTTTAATAAAGAATACAAGTGTAAACTAAATAAACTAGAAATCTAAAGCAGCAAGTCCTTCTGGAGCGACTCCAGCAGCCAAAGCGTCTGCATAAGTTTTATGAATTGTTACATTTCCATCAAGAATATTTTTCTTAATTTCTTCTACTTGTTCTACAACAGAAGGATACAATTCTGTATTTGCAGAAGAATAGCCAACACTGTCAGTTTTTATATCAAAATAAACAACTTTTTCTTTATTTTTTTTGCTTGAAAATTCTTTTAGTGCATAAGTCATTGCATTTTCAACTTTTTTAACAGCTGAAGTAAGCACTGAAGACATATTCTCTGCAAATAATCCAACTTCATATTGATCAGAATCAACACCAATTGCCCAAACTGTTTTTCCTTGTGAGCGATACTCTTTTGCTTGTGTAATCGTTCCTGCTCCAGATCGACCTGCTGCAGCAAAAACTGCATAAACGCCAGCATCAAACCAATTTTTTGTTTGAGCCTTTGCTAATTCTGGACGATTCCAGCTGTTTAAGTAATAGTCAACAAAAGTTGCCTCTGGAAGAATTGATCGAACACCTTGCACAAATCCCATTTCAAAGCGAGTAATAGCTGCTCCAGGAACTCCACCAATGAAGCCAAAACTTGGGTTAGCAACACCTTCTTGAATTGATTGAAGAGCTGCTGCTGCTCCTGCTAAGTAAGAACCTTGCTCTTCAGCAAAAACAAATTCTGTAACATTTGGTAAATCAAGACCATCAACATCAATAATCATATATTTTTGTTCTGGGTAAAGTGGTGCAACTTCAGCAACTGCATCGGCAAAAGTAAAACCTGCTACACAAATCAAATCATAACCTTCATCTGATACTTGTTTTAAATTTGAAACATATAAATCTTGTGTTTGAGAAGCAACAACATCATAAAATGTTCCTCTGTTTGATTGATTGTCCCATGTGTCACCATAAAACTCTAAAATTCCGCGCCATGCTGCTGCATTATATGATGCATCATCAATTCCAGTAACATCAGTAATTAACCGAATTGTTGGACGTTTGCTTCCGCCTCCTGACTTTCCACATCCAACTACAATAAAACTCACACATAAAACAAGAATAATAAGTCCTTGTAATGTCTTTTTCATGAATACCTCCAAAATATTATTTAAATGAGCCTGTATTTCAAGAAGGCTATTTAAAACTTTATTGTACTATACATTATTTTACAAAAAATAACAAGATATTATAATGATATTTAACAATTTTTCTTGCATAAAACACCATTAATCGCTTTGAGGATTGGCAAAACTTGTACAATTAAAATTTATTTATAAAAATTATTCCCCGTGAAGCAAGAAGAAGAATCGCAGAAAAAGCACAAAGTAGTAGATCAGCAAAGAGGGAAACAATAAAAAAATTTCTAAAAAAGAAAAAAATACTATGAAAAATGAGAAGAGAAAGAGAAAAAGCTATCAAGATTATTGAAGTCAAAGAAAGAAGAAACATTAGCAAAAGCAAAGTTTTGTCTAAAAAACTTTGAAAATTGCCAACAACATAAAAAAATAATAAAATCAACGCGAATGTTAAAAAAAATACCGTTGTGCGATATAAAATTGCTAAAAAAAAGAGATGTTTTTTTTCTTTAAATTCCACTTGCGATTTCCTTTCGTAACAAGTATACTAAAGCACAAAAATTTAGTCTATGAGGAAATATGAAAAAAGCTATTTCTTTTTTATTTATTATCGGTTGTGCAGGATTTGCCTTTTATTTTGGATACCTCCAACTCCATGTTCCAATCAACTCATACGGAGTTCTTGTCTCCAAAACAAGTGGCGTATTTGAAAAACCCATCATAAAGGGTGATTTTCTTTGGCGATGGGAGCCGCTCATTCCCACAAACGCACAAATACGACTTTTTAATACAAGCCCGCAGCAATTTTCGTTTGAAGTAAAGGGCGAGTTACCCTCAAGCAAACTATACACTGATATTCTTGCAGGTCAATCACTTAACGAGCAAAGTGATTTTGATTACGAAATTATATTCACTGCCGATGTCAGCATAAATCCAGAACAACTACCATCCCTTATTGAAAAAAATGGCATGATTGATCAAAATTCTATGGATAGTTTTTTAAAAACTCACGCACAGCATTTGAGTAAGACCTTTGAAGAGGAATTTGTAAACTCCTTTCTTATAGATGACAATTTTGTTTTTGACGATTTTTTAGATCAGTTATCTTTACAGTCAAAATACACGTCGCTTAACATTGCGGATGCCAATATTCAGATAAAAAAAGCTCCAAACAAAGAACTGTATGTATTTGCAAAAACGTTATATGAAAGCTACACACAACGACGCAAAGAATCTATTGAGCTTATAACAAAAGAACAATCCGAGCTTTCAGCTGAGGATTTTTTCAAGATTGCACGATACGAACAATGGGGAAAAATTTTAACAGAATATCCGATTTTAATTGATTTTCTTGCCGTTTCACGAGAGGATGCCGCAGAGGTTTTAAAAAACCTTAATGCAGCTCGTGGCAAAAAGCAAATTACGCAAAACTAACAACGGCTGTATGCGGAACGATGACAATAAACTGGCCGCTTTCTACGTATAAATCAACAGATTTTTTGGCCTCAAAAAAATCATTTTCTATTTTATTGCTCAAACTATGGACTCCAGCTTTCCAGTCCACCATAGATAATGGCCAAAAAAGCCCGTGCGAAATTATCTTATAATCACTGGCTTGAAAGTCTTTTTTTGTAGGAAAAACAGAAATTGTATCGTTCAAAGAAAGATTGTGAATCTTCAAAGTTTTTTTTGCTTGTAAATGAATAATCGCCTCATACTGAGTAAGCCAAATATTTGGAGATAGAGGGTGTAAAAATAACTCAAGAATACTAAGTAGATGATCAATTCTGCCACCTCCACCGCCAATTAATGTAATAAAGCTTGCTTGATTTTTTTTTGCCTCAAAAAGAGCAAGCTCAGTATCGGAAAAATCTTTTTCTGTATCAAAAGAATGAATAATATTTGTGGGATATTTTTGCAAAAGATTTGGATTTATACTGTCAAAATCACCCAAAATGCAATTAGGCTGAAAATCAAACTGCTCACACACATGAAGTCCAGAGTCAGCGGCAATAACATAATCAACTTCATGCAAAAAGTGTGAAACAAAAGATTTTTCGAGAGGAAATTCACCCCCTGTAAAAATAACGCAGTGCATGATTAATCCACCTTTTTTGAAAGCAAGCAATCCTCAATTTCATTTATAATAAAATCTGGAGTTGATGCTCCTGCGGTAATTCCTATTCTTTCATACAAAAAAAATTCGTAAGGAATTTCTTCCTTTGTTTCTATTAAAGCAACATTTTTACAGATATTTAAGGCAGAAGTAAAAAGACGCTTTGTGTTTGCAGAATTTTTTCCACCAATTACAAGGATTGCATCAACTCCACGCAAGTCATCAAGAGCAGCTTGGCGATCATTTGTGGCACTGCAAATTGTGTTACAAATAACAAGATCCGCTATTTTTTCTTTTAATATAGAAGAAACTGATTCAAATTCTTGATGAGAAATTGTTGTTTGAGCCAAAAGAGCAGCTTTTTTAGGATAGATTTTAAGATGATGAGCCTCTATCTCATTTTGGATGACAATACAAGAGTTTTCGCCTGCAATACCATTTTTTTCTGCAAAACCCGCAATGCCAACAATTTCACCATGATTTTTATCGCCAACAAGAATAACAGTCCGTCCCTCAAGAGGAAAACTCTCTGCTTTTTTTTGACTGATTAGTACATGCGGACACGTCGCATTAATAACGGTAACATTTTTTTCCTGTATTTTACGCATAATTTTAGGAGGAATGCCATGAGCCCTAATTACAACAATAGATTCAGGGCTAATATCTTTTTCTAAATCCGCTTCAGTAAGAATTGCAACTTTTTTTTCCTCAAGAGAAGCTAAAACTTGATTATTATGAATGAGAGGTCCAAAGGTATAAATTGTTGACTTATTATTATTTGAAAGACTGTTTATTGCCTTTTCAACTGCACAGAGAGCTTTTTTTACTCCCATACAGCATCCGAGAATTTTCGCTTTAACAACGACCATAGTATCCACTTGTAAAATTCATAGTTCAAAATAAAAAGGAGAGACTTCCTTATAAAGGCGATCTCTCCTTTTAGAATTCCTCCCAACTCCCTACAAAAAAATTTAAAAATCGTTTTGCAGGAAGGCTTTCAAAAGATTTAACCAAGATAGCTCAATTAAACAGAAATACCCTTTGAAAGTGTTCCAGAAGCATGTTTGTTTTCATCGGAAGGTTTCCAATTTTTTCTAACCAATGCAATAAAGGAACTTGCAATAAAGATTGTTGAATAGACACCTGAGCACATACCAACGATGAGTGCCAGTGCAAAATCTTTCATGCTGCCTGATGTAAAAATATATAGCGAAAACGCTGTAAACATAGTAGTAATTGTTGTAATTACAGTACGTGCTAAAATCTCTGTTTGACACGTATTAAGTATTTGAGTAAATGACGTTAGCTTCAAATTAGGCTCACGCATTTTTTCACGCACACGGTCAAGAACAACAATCGTATCATTGATCGAATAACCGATGATCAACAGGATTGCCGCAACAACAATGGTAGAAACTTCCATTTGCGTCCACGCAATAAAGGTAAGCATAATCATTGCATCATGAATAATAGCTAAAACGGCACCAAGTGCAAAATCCCATTTAAAGCGAATTGTTGCATAAACCCAAATCAAGGTGAGCGTTGCAACAAGCAAAAGAATTACTTGAATTAAAAGCGTCTTTGAAAACTGCATTGCAATAAAATCAGTTTTTAGCACTGCAAAATTATTATTACCAAATTTTACCGTTAAAGAAGATGCAATACTCTTTTTTATGTGATCGCTTGCCGCGTCATCTGTTCCATCATCAGCAACACGAATTTGAAATGTTCGCTCAGCATCGGTACCAACTTGCTTTACACTTACTGAAGGCAAAGAAGGGGCTAGAGCTGCTCGCACATCATCAATTGAAACTGGTTGTGCTGAAGAAGGTAAATAATACACGTAAAAAGTATCAGAAGAAAGCACGCTTGAGGATTCTGAGTTTGCAAAAAAGTTTTTTGCTTGAGTTGCACCGTCAGCTAATCCTGATGCACTAACCCCATCAATTGAATTAATAGCTCCAAGTAAATCTGCAACGGTAGGATATGTTGCAAAATCATACACGTGAGTTGCATTTTCTGCTCCAACTCCGCTTACAACAAAAACAAGACCCGTGTCGCTTATTTGAACAGAAATTGTTGCAGGTCCAACATATGAAACACTCATTGCAGGGGAGGCAAGACGCACATCCTGAATCAAACCAGCCTTAAAGTCAAGACCCAAATTAAGTCCCTTTGTTGCAATAATATAAACACCGCTTAAAATCAGCACAACACTCATTGTTACCAATGGAACAAACCCTTTACTAAATTGAATTATTTTTTTCATTGTGGAAGCCCCCAACCAATACTTACTTTTTCACGTTTTAATGCTTGTGTTCCAAAGTCAAATAAGAGCCGTGAAACAAATAAGGCGGTAAATACTGATGAAATAACACCGATTGACAAGCTGACTGCAAAACCCTGAATCGGCCCTGAGCCAAGCTGCGAAAGGAATACAGCAGCAATGAAGGTTGTAATATTTGAGTCCATAATAGCCCAAAAAGCCCGATTAAAACCTGCTGAAACCGCAGCTGCTCGGTGCTTACCGAGGCGAATCTCATCACGAATACGCTCAAAGATAACAACATTCGCATCAACTGCCATACCAATTGTCAAAATCATACCTGCAATACTTGGAAGTGTTAAAGTCAATCCAAAGGCAGATAAAATACTAAACATCATAAAAAGGTTTAAAACCTGTGCAACAATGGCGTTAAATCCTGCACCTTTATACCAAAACAGCATAAAAACCATGACCGCAATAAGGCCATAAAAAATTGCTCGTACACCCTCATCAATAGCCATTTTTCCAAGAGAAGCCCCAATAACTTGTTGACTTTCAATAGAAAGCGGCACATTCAACCATGCTGTCTGTAAAACTTTTTGCAAATTTTGAGCCTCTTCACGGCCAAAACCACTTATCGCAACTTGTCCGCCTGTAATTGGCTCATTGATCGATGCCGCGGATTTTATTTTATCATCAGAAACAATTGCTAAACGTTTATCTTTGTTTGCCGTTGTAAAGTTTGCAAAAAGTTCTGCCCCTTCGGTATCAAGAACAAAATTAACCTGCGGACGCCCGCTAATATTATCGCTGCCAACTTCGGCAGATTTTATATGTTTTCCTTCAAGAGCAACTTCTTTTTTTACAGCAAGATAATCAACACGCTCGTCAAGCCCATATTCATCCTTGACATACAAGCCAAGAATTTCAACATCACTTGAAATTAAATCTGGATTTAATAACTTTCCAGCTGAATCAAAGGTATTTGCCTGATTAGATCGATAATATTCTTTAAAGGTGGTAGTTGCATCATCATCAACAAGACGAAAATTCAAAATCCCCTTTCCCATAATAATCGAATTAATTCTATCACTTTCTGCGGCACCAGGAATTTCAATATAAATGCGATCTTCACCCTGTCGGCGAATAAGCGGTTCAGTCAAACCAAAACGATCAATTCTTCCGCGCAAAGTATCAATAGCTTGCGTCATCGCATCTTCCCTAAAAACAGAAACATTATCCGTAGGAATTTCATCACCTTGTGATTCAAGGGCTGCCTGCAAATCGGCTTTTACAATAACGCTCATACCACCAGAAAGATCAAGACCCAATTTAACCGATGCATTATATTTGTTTTTGGCAGCTAAAATTGTATCCCTGTAATGTTTTTCAATTTCAACCACGAGCTCATTTTGAGAAGGAAAAGCTTGCAAAAAAACACCAACCGTCCATTCCTTAGGAATTTCTTTTTTTAAGTCTTTAAGGTTTTGGCGTGCTATTTTCAAAAGGTATTTATACTTTTCTGACAGCAAAGCCTCTTTATCAGTACGAGCTAAATCAACCAGCTCTTTTACATCAGTATCCGCCATAACCAGCGAATAATCTTTTATTTTTTCTAGCGAACTTAGTGCAAGGTTTTGCATTTCTTTTGAAGTTAATTGATACCAGCTAATTGATGGCCACAAAAATCCAAAACAAACGGCTAAAACAACTAAGACAACAACAAAGCGAAGTCGTTTATTCATTTCCAAATCTCCAAAACATGAATTATTTTTCTTGATTATTTAACAGAAGAGGCTCGTAAAGCCACTCCAATTTTTATTTTTCTACTTGTCAGAAGAATCTTCTTTAGAAGAGTCTTTTTTTGATTTGTCTGAAGCAGGTTTGTCTACAACGACTGTTGCAATTGCACTTCGTGAAAACTCAATTTTTGCATCGTCATCAACTTTAACAATAACGGTTGCATCCCGTGTAGAACTAACAACGCCATGGATTCCACCGATTGTAATAATTTTATCACCTTTTTTGAGTGCGGCAACCATTTTTTCTGTTTCTTTTTGCTTTTGTTGTTGCGGACGCATAATAAAAAAATACATGATTAAAAAAAGCAACCCAATCGTTACCATCATCATCATGTTACTACCGCCAGCTGCTTGAGCTTGCAAAAATGGAAAACTGAACATAATATCCATCCTTAAAATTTATTTATAGAACCACTTTTTTCTGTGTTCCAATTAGCAGTTCCCAAGCCGTTTTTTGTAAGATATTGCCTTACTGTAAAATAGCTTATATACAATCATCGTTGACTATGACACAACGCCACCAATCAATATTTTTATAGCGTTTACAATACCATAAAAAGGATAAGAAAGTCAAGGCATTTTTATGATAGAGCGTTAAAAACTACCCATTGCACTACTCTCTAGGCTGACGTCTATTGCAATATAGCCCCTGTATCCGCTGATTGAACCATGCGAGCATACCGAGAAAGATAGCCTTTCCCGCTGAGTGGAGCTGGCTCCTTCCAAAGGGCTTTTCGTCTGTCTAGCTCTGCAGTGTCAACTTTCAAATTGATTGTATAATTATTAATATCGATTTCGATAATATCGCCGTCTTCAACAAGTGCAATAGGACCTCCAACGGCAGCCTCAGGCGAGACATGTCCAATTGACGCTCCTCGTGTTGCACCAGAAAATCGTCCATCGGTAATTAGTGCAACCGATTTATCAAGCCCTTGCCCTGCAATTGCTGCTGTAACCGCAAGCATTTCTCGCATTCCAGGGCCACCACGTGGGCCTTCATACCGAATGACAATCACATCGCCTGCTTTAATTCCGCCTTTTTGCAAGACATCGAAAACATCTTTTTCGCCATTAAAAACCCTCGCTTCCCCCGAATGCTTAATCATTTCAGGAGCAACCGCCGATCGCTTTACTACGCAGCCATTTGGAGCAAGGTTTCCAAACAAAATCGCAATGCCTCCCGTTGGCGAATACGGCTGATCAATGGGCTTCAAAACATCATGATTTTTATTGATGCTTTTTTGAATATTTTCTTTTATCGTCGCACCGCTTACCGTCAGCACGTCTGTGTGAATAAGATTTTTTTTTGCAAGCTCCGTTAGCACCGCAGAGATTCCGCCCGCCTCATGCAAATCCTCAACAAAGTGATTGCCTGCAGGAGCAAGCTTGCAAATATTTGGTGTTTTTTGTGAAATTTTATTAATTTTTTTTAGATCAATTTTAAGGTCGACTTCATTTGCAATAGCGGGCAAATGCAAAATTGTATTTGAACTGCAACCCAATGCCATATCAGCGGTTAAGGCATTTTCAAACGCTTTTTCATTCATAATTTGTCGTGCTGTAATGTTTTTTTCCACAAGGTTCATAATCGCCATGCCAGATTTTTTAGCAAAAATAATCCGCTCGCCATAAACGGCAGGAATTGTTCCATTGCCAGACAAAGCCATTCCCATAACTTCGGTGACGCAATTCATAGAGTTAGCGGTAAACATTCCCGAACAAGAACCGCATGTTGGACACGCCTTGTGTTCCATTTCCGTAAGCTCAGCCTCGGTCATTTTTCCAGCGGCAACCGAACCGACGGCCTCAAACATATTTGTAAGTGAGAGGGATTTTCCTTTGTGTTTGCCTGCGAGCATAGGGCCGCCCGAGCAAAAAATAGTTGGAAGATCAAGCCGTCCTGCTGCCATCAGCATTGCGGGCACAATCTTATCGCAATTTGGCACCATAGCAATGCCATCAAAGGCATGCCCAAGCACCATGCACTCAATAGAATCAGCGATTAACTCACGCGTTGCAAGAGAATAATGCATACCTTCATGCCCCATCGCAATGCCATCGCACACGCCAATTGCAGGAAACTCAATCGGCGTTCCTCCTGCTAAGCGAATGCCTGCTTTTATCGCATCCACAATTATTTGCAAGTGAGTATGACCAGGAACAATTTCACTTTTTGCATTCACTACCGCAATCAAAGGACGCTCTAACTCTTCATCAGTAAAGCCCATTGCACGAAAAAGAGAGCGATGAGGAGCCCTCTTGATTCCTTTTTTTACTACATCACTTTTCATACAAACCTCGCAAAAAATAAATGAGTAAACTGTATATGAAAATAATTTTTAAAGCAATCGTGGCTATAAAAGAGGAAGATTTTTTTTATTTCCTTTTTCGTCAACAGAAATAAATGTTACTGTCGTTAAAAAGGAAAGCTCTTCGGCAGAACAATCGCATGCACGAGCAAAAACGTCTACACCATAAGTAACGGAGGTTGTGCCTTGCTTAATTTTTTTTATTTCAAAGCGTAAAATAGAGCCAGGCAAGACCCGTTTTTGAAAAAGACTTTCGCCAAACGCACGCGTAACAAATTTAGCATGAGGAAAATCCTGCGTTGCTGCCATCCACGCAATTTCATCCGTCCAAAGCAAGAGTTGACCACCAAATAAATAACCATGATGATTTAAGTGTTCTTGGCGAACACAAACAAAAGATTCCATAAAATAATAACCCACTCAAAAATAAAAATCACTTTAAAAGTGTAATTCAAAATGATTTTTTATCGCTTTATTTAAGGATAGAGCCTATCCGTTCAAGGACTTTTTTACGATCCAACGGCTTAACAATATAATTTTTTGCACCAAGCAAAAGCGATTTTTTTACTAATTCTTCTTTGCCCAAGGCACTAATCATAACAACCTTTGCATTTTTATCATATGCAATAATTTGTTCCAAAGCGGTAAGACCATCCATACGCGGCATTGTTATATCCATTGTTACAAGATCAATATCAGGACTTAATTCCTTATATTTATCTAACCCTTCTTTTCCATCTCCTGCCGTTGCAACAACATCGTAGCCTTCACTTGTCAATATTTGGCCAATTTGTTTTGCAACAAACATTGAATCATCAACAACTAAAACCTTGAATTTTGAGCCATCTGGCCGTGTTCCGTCAAGTTCTCTGTCGTTTGTTGGTATAAAGTCTTGTTTTGTTTTCATATTTTAAATCTCCTTGTCTCACATTCTATCTTGGATAGAGATATTAACTTCAATTTCACCTTGTGGCATCTTCATCGGCACAATTAAAGCTTCTTGAGTTTGATTTGAAATTTCTATTTTATCTCCCAAAAAAAGAGCTGGGGGGGTTATATCAAATTTAAAACCCATTTCATGTAATTTTGTAACGGCTTGCCCAGTAATAAGATTTGCAAGCTCTGTAATAGTTGCTTTTGCTAGATCGTCAAAAACGGTAAGCTCCTCCATGTTCATATGCGATGCAACTTTTAGTGCTGTTTCAAGCGACATATCAAAGATTACTCGCCCTTCAACATCTCCTGCAAGTCCAACAAAGGTTGCAACTCCCATAGCAGGCAAAGCAGTTGACTTCAAATACAAGTCACTTCGCTTCACGCCATCGCCAATGATTTCAAATAAAATATTTTGCGTCGCTTCAACAAATGGGCTAATATATTCAACTCGCATTCATTCTCCTTTCACAATAAAAGATTTCTCAATTTTAGTCAAAGACTTTTCTTGTTTCTCATCAAAACTATTCCTTTTTGTAAACAACAATATCCGCCACCATTTGCTCACTCCAAGCATTATCGGTTATAGGCGTTTCATTATCACCAAGAATTAAAACTCCTGCTGATTTTAATTTTTCACTAAACTCAGTAAACAAAGTAGCTTGTGCAGACTCTTCTAAAAACGATACAACATCACGAGAAAAAATAATATCAACCGTGGGCATATTATTAACATGCAGGCAATCATGATACTCAAATAAAATCATATCTTTTATCTCGGATGAAAATGTCAGCTCCTCAGACGCCGTTAAAATAAGATTTTCAAAAAACCACTGCTGAGATTGCTCCTGCGAGACAATTATAGTAGGTGCTCCTGAAATGCTGAGCAAATCAATGTCTTGAGCATAAATTCTAATCCGTGTATCAGGATAGCGTTTTTTTAAAACACACGCAAGCGAGTAGGACTCAAAACCTTTTCCGCAACCTGGATTCCACACAGTAATTTGACTGGCATCCAATTCGGGCAAGGCTTGCATAACCGCATCAGCATAATCTTCAGACCAAAACGCTCCTGTATACTTTGAGTAAAACGGCTGCAAAAAATCCTCGGCATCAGCGTGGCTTTCAATTTTTTCCTTTGTGCTTGTTTTCCAATTTTTAAATCGATGCTTTACCCATGAAATATTTGACTTGGAAACAACAAACTTTAAATGCTCTTTTAACGGCACTATAATATTATCATAACTAATTGGCTTCTCTTCATCATCCTCTGATTGTGCCAAGACGGCAGGAGGTTCAGCTACAACAGCCGCTTGAGGCATTGGAGGATTAACAGCAATCTCTTCAACAACAGGTGGCTGGACAACGGGAGTCGGCTCTTCTACGGGGGCAACAAAAGCCTCCGTTTTATCCTCAATTACAGGAGGAGGACTTTCCACTACGGGCAAAGGATTTTCTACAAAATCCGCGGGCTTTTCTGCGACGATATCAACAGTCGAACTACGGGCAACCTCTACAACAGGAGGGATTTCTGGTGGTGGCAAAGGATCTGCAACGAGCACGGGAGGACTAATAGAAGGCTCAACTGCAGGAGTTACGGCTTCTGGAGGAGCAGAAAGTGGAGTCGTACTAAAACTTGAGGCAGAAGATGCACTACTCAAAGCATTTTTACTTTCCATCAAGGCAAATTCTTCACTAACTGATTTAACAGAAAAAATATTATCTAAATCAAGAAGAATATGCAGATTTTTTCCTGTTTCAATAATGCCTTGAATATATTTAACATTAATTTGCGAAAAATACGGATGCGGTTTTTGAATAAGTGCAGAAGACACGCCCATCACCTTATCAATTGCGTCAACAACAATGCCAAAAGTTTGTCCGTTTACCATCACAATAATAACATTTTCAACCTCATTCCCTTCCCTCTCAGGAACAGGAATATTAAAAAATGTCCTAAAATCAATAATGGGAATGATATCCCCACGTAAATTATATACGCCAATGACAAATGACGCCGTATTAGGAACATAAGTGAAACAACCTTTTTTTGCAATCTCTTTAACCTTCATTATGTCAATAGCAAAATCATCGCCACCAAGCGAAAAAGCGACCATTTTAAAATCGGCCTGTCCCGTTTTATCTTCAATATGTGATTTATCTAAATTGGCTACATTACCCACGCTACTCATGCTTTTCACCGCCCCCTTGCAATGCATTTTCTTGCTGATACTGCTGCAAAATCTTCTTTTTCACAGTAAGCTCAAGAAGGCGACCAACATCAATAATAAGAGACACAGAACCGTCGCCTAAAATAGACGCCCCTGCAATCCCTGGCGAGTTAATAAAATGATCACTAAGCGGTTTTATAACAACGTCTTCTTCACCGATTAATGCATCAACGACAATGCCAAGTTTTTTTTCTGCCGTTCCAACAACGACAACAAAATTGTATATTTCTTTTTTTGTCGACTTTACCCCAAAAACTTCATTGAGGCGAATGATACTAATAACCTCGCTACGGATATTTAACACTTCACATTCATCTATTAAAATAACGTCTTCTTCGGTAATTCTATGGCTCTCCAAAACAGAGGCAATCGGTATAGAGTACACTTCTGAGCCAACTCGGACTAACAGTCCCTGTATGATCGCAAGCGTCAACGGCAAGCGGATAGTAAACTTTGAACCTTTTCCACTTGCAGAGCTTACCATAACCGTTCCATTAAGTTTTTCAATCTGAGTTTTTACCACATCCAAACCAACACCTCGCCCAGAAACGTTTGTAATTTTTTCTGCCGTTGAAAAGCCTGGTTCAAAGATGAGCTGAAAGCACTCGTGATCGCTCATTGCCTTAGTATCACTAATAAGCCCTCGAGAAATCGCCTTTGCCCTAACACGCTCAACATCAATCCCTCGCCCATCATCCATAATATCTATAACGACCATATTGCCTTCGTTACTCGCTTTAAGGGTAACCGTCCCCTCTTCGGATTTTCCAGCGGCAAGGCGAGCATCAGCTTTTTCTAATCCATGATCAAGCGAATTACGCACACAATGCATTATGGGATCAAGCAAATCCTCAATCACCGATTTATCCATTTCGGTATCTTCGCCTTCAATAACAAGGTTCACTTTTTTGCCTAAATCACGTGAAAGATCACGCACAACGCGAGGAAAGCGAGAAAAAATCTGATTAATGGGAACCATTCTGATTTTCATAACGCCCTCTTGCAACTCACTTGCAATGCGCCCAAGATTTTGAGTTGCCGCACGAAATTTTGTTGCAATGCTCTTAAAGTCAAGATCAAAGGCGTCAAAGGCCGTAAAAAGCGAGCTATACTCAGAAACTATATCATTTTTTAGCTCTTTTGCTGTTTTTTGACCAGAGGACTGCTCAGCAAAGGAAGAAATTTTATCAAATAGCTGGCGAAGCACCTCTTTATACGAGGTTTTAATTGTTTGCAATTCTGATTGCAACTCTGTCATTTGGGTTGCCGTTTGATTAAACGAGGCTTTTGAAATAACCGTCTCGCTAACCAAATTTAATAAATAATCAATACGCTTAGATTCAACGCGCAAAACACTTCCGCCAGAATTTGCTTGTGCAAGCGTTTTTTTAACAATTTTTTGTTGTGGCACATCCTGTGAACCACCATCTGCACTCGCAGCAACAGGAGCAGGCGTTACAGGATCTACAGAACTCTCTGCGGATGCAGACTCCGCACTAACAGGATTCTCTTGAGCGACAGATTCCGCATTTCCATTCGAAGGAGCAGGGCTTTCTTCAATTACTGCCTGCTGAGTTTCAGCCGTTTGATACAAGCTGTCATCAGTTTTGCTCGAAGCAGAAATAACCTTATCATGCAAATATTGTGCATCAGTTGAAATCGTAACATCGTTCAAAAAAGCGGCATCTTCTAAATCATCTGCAGTTTTCTCGGTTGCAATAAAATATATAACGGTTGGATGAAACTCATCTTCATACAAAATTTCAAAATCAGGAATGGTCTTTAATACCGTACCTTGATCTTTTAAGACTGCAAAAACTTGAATCCCACCAACAGAATTCATGGGATTTGATTCATCAAAATTAACAACAACCGCCCATAAATGCGTGCCTTCTGGACACGTCTCTTTTAACTCAGCAAGATCAAATTCAGAAAGTTTGCTTAATATATTTTGGACAGAATCCCCAGCTTCATCTACAACAGGGCTCGCACTTAATGCAGGCATACCTGCGGGCATATCTACCTGCGTATTTACTGCCGTATTCGACGCTATCTCGCTTGCCGCAGCAGGTTGAGATTGCTCAATTGGAGCTGGCTCAATTGAAGCTTGAAAAACAGGTGTCTTTTTAGCAGGCTTTTTGGCATTTTTTTCCGCAAGAATTGCTTGCAAACTTGCTTTTATTGTATCAGTATCGCCGTCATACACAGAGCCATCAGCACGCGTTTCAAGCATTATTTTTATAATATCTATAGAAGAAAGCAAGGTATTTACAACATCCTCGGTAACCACTATGTTACCAGAACGTATCTCATCAAGCACATCTTCCACAATATGAGTAAATCCTGAAAGTTCATGCATCTCAACAGTTGCAGAACCACCTTTTAGCGTATGAGCAGCTCGAAAGATTTCATCCACAGCTTCCATATTAGAAGGATCGTTTTCAATTACAAGGATATTACTTTCAAGCTTTTCAACCTGCATTTCTGCTTCAATAAAAAAATCCTTGAGAAGCTCTTCATTATTGGGATCAAGATAATCACTCACAAGGTATTATTGTATTAAAAATAAACATAAGTCAATATACAAGCCAAAAAAAATGCGCTTATTTTCCTTTTTAACCCTTTAAAAGCTCCTTAAAACATTTCTTTTACAATGTTAACTGTATTACCTAAACAAAAACTTTTTCCACCACTTTTATTCCGCAAAGCCCTCTTGATGTAAGATTAAATCTATATTACAGTAGACGCATGCGACTTTTATTAATTTCCGATTTACACGCAAATATTGATATGATTAACGCACTTGATGACGAGTTTGCAAAGGCAGATATTGTCCTGTGTGCAGGAGACTTTGCACAATTCAACCACGTTGAAAGCTCCATTCCAACATTGAAAACACTCGCAGAAAAACACGATACTATTTTTGCCGTAACAGGAAATTGCGACTCGCCAGAATTTGTACATACGCTTGAAAATCACGGCATGTCCGTTCAAAATGATTTAACATTTCACAATGGACTTTTCTTTGCAGGCGCTGGCGGTGCCCTACAATTTACCAACGAAACCCCCAATGAACGAACAGAAGAGCAAATCATTGGCGACCTACGCATCTTAAAAGAAAACAAAACCCAAATTGGCGAGCTTTCCAATTTAATTTTAATCCTTCACCAGCCACCAAAAAATACAAACCTTGACAAAACGTCAACAGGCATGCACGTTGGCTCAGAAAAGCTACGCACCTTTATTGAAACACACCAACCCCTTGCCGTCATTTGTGGCCACATTCACGAAGCCGTCTCCACTGACACCATCGGCACAACATTTTTAGTAAACCCAGGCTCCCTTGCCGAACAAAACTACGCACTATTGACCCTCCAAAAAACGCCTTCCCAATGGATCGTCAAATCCTGCGACCTTTGCACGCTAAAAACGCCAATCAAACAATAACCCCACAAAAGCATACCACTTTCTCTTTGGGCGTTTCGGTTTTGCAAACCGTCGGGCTTTCCGCTTGTATCTTTTTACTCGTTCCTCGCAAAAAGTATACCGCTGCAATCCCTAACGCGGCTCATTTCTTCTATAATATAATATAGAAAATATTCTAACTACCCCTTGCAAAAAAATAAAAAAAAGTTTACAATGTTACTTTGATTATTCTACGGAGGCTGTATGAAAAGATTTTTTTCCATTTTAATGAGTATTTTGCTTATACTTTTTATGTCATGCGAACAATCAGATGTTCGAATAGATGTAAGTGATGTAAAAATTACTAATATTAAAGAAGCAGAGGGTAACTCACCCAGCTTATATTTACGCACAAGAAAAACATACCCCTTAGATTTTCAGTTGTTTCCGCAAAATGCAAGTGACGCAATAATTCGCTGGGAGTCAACCGATCCTCTTATTGCACAAATTAGACCAACAGGCACAATTATTACAATGTCTGTCGGTGAGGTTATTATATCCGCCTATAATGGAAGCGGAAGACTTCTTAAATCATTTAAGGTTCACGTTTTAGATGATAATATAGTTATAGAGCAAGAAATTTTTATACGCTACAATGGTGCCATTGTTGGCATGGATAAGGCTCTGCAATTACAAAAAGATGTTGGTAATCATGCATTAACGGCAACAATTGAGCCGTCAAATACCAGTAGCTTAAGTAAAACTATTTCATGGAAAAGTAGTAATCCAGAAACTGTTGATATTTCTGTCAATGGTGACTTAGAAATTAAAACTGTTGGTACTGCTGTTATCACGGCAATGGCAGATGGCTTACCCAATGCACAAGTTGGCCTGAGTATTACTGATGAGACTCCTGTAGAAAATATTGAAATTAAAGTACAAAATGCTCGCACAAAACAAGAGTACGTATTTCCTGTTGATGAGCCAATTCAATTAGAAGCGGTGTTTACGCCATCAAATGCTGTTAGCCGCGTGTATTGGCGAAGCAGTAATATTCAAGCAGCAATTATTAGTCAAGAGGGCGTTGTAACGGCAAAAGAGGCAGGAAAGCGAGTGTTAATTACGGCACAAAGTGAAAATGGTGGTAAAACTACTTCAATAGAAATCAAAACCGTTGCCCCACGCTTAGTAACAGGGGTTGAGGTTGTGCCAAGTAAAGTCCTGTTGTATGTGGGTGAAACACTCAAAACAAGTACTATTACCGTGAGTGTAAAGCCAGATTCTGCACAAAATAAGGGCATTGAGTGGATAAGTGAGGATGCACTCATGGTTCGAGCAGATAGCCAAAAAATTGAGGCACTACAAAAAGGCACAACAAAGGTAAAAGTTACGTCCCAAGAGAATCGAGATGTGTTTGGTGAGCTTGAAGTTGAAGTTTTGGATGGAAGTCGTGGTATTACCATAAAACGAGAGGCAGACTTTGATTTTTTGAACATCGACACCAAGCGACAATTAGAGGTTAGTTTTAAAGATCCACGGATAACAAATAAAGAGATTAATTGGCATTCAAGTGATAGGGGTATTGCCATCGTTGATGACAAAGGTGTCCTACAAACCTTACAAAGAGCAGGCAAGACAGAAATAACTGCAACTTCAAAGGCTGATCCAAGCCTCGTTGATAAAATTGAAGTGCAAGTAGCAATTTTGCCTTCAAGAATAATGCTTAGCAGTAAAGCTATTGTAATTGATGGAATTAGCAAGTCTGTTGAGTTGACGGCAACAGTGTATCCTGTAAATTGCTCATCTCCTATTGAGTGGAGCACCTCTGAAAAAAATGTTGTTAGTGCAAGAAATACGCGAAAGACAAGTCGTTTAGGAGAAAGTATTGCTATGCTTTTGTCCCTTAAAAACGGTGAAGAGATAGTTACCGCTTCGGTAAAAGGTGCGAATGGCGTTACGGTTTCATCAACGTGTGCTGTAACCGTTGATGGTATTAGAGAAATTAATGTTGCACCAATTACCGGCATAAATGTTGGTGATTTACGTGATTTTACTATAACGACTGTTCCTGCAGGCAGGGGCGATAGAGTTACTGTTAGTGTTGACAATGATCAAGTTCTAACCGTTGTAGATAAAGGCAATGGCACTCATACGATTCTTGCATATTCTGGAAGCATGACAAATATAACGTTCAGTGCCGATGACATTAGTACGAAGCTTCCTGTTACCGTAAATGGACCTCTGTATAGCGATCATAGAAATGCAAGTGAATTGCATATTGTTGGTATTGGAACACTTAAAGATGCTACAAGCCTTTCAATTCCTGCTTTTGTACAGGGCATTCCTGTAACAACAATTAATGACACTGCATTAGCAGACAGTAAATTTACAAGTGTTACAATTGGTAGCAACGTTAAAAAAATTGGATCATCAGCATTTGCTTCAAGTGTTGCTAATAGTGGCTCCATTACGAGTGTTACCTTTGCTTCAAATAGAACAGTGGATTTAGAGATTAAAGACTCAGCGTTTAAAAATCAAAAGTTAAGCACCATTACTATTCCTGTTGAAGTAAAGGTTATTGGAACTAATGCCTTTGAAGGAAACACCGATCTTAAAAATGTATATCTTGATAGTAATCATATTGCAAACGTAGCTCACAACGACTCTTTGCTTTTTTCAAACCCAAAAGTAATTTATGTAAAAGATGACATAAGTGCTGCTAAAGACAGTTATGTCGCAACGAACTTTCCGTACCCAAAGGCAAAGATTGGAGCCTATTTGCCCTATTCAAAAATAGTTGATAGAATTATTGCACCAGATTCGATTACGGTAGAGAGTGGATCATCTCGAGAAGTTACAATAACAACAGATCCCTCTGGTGGTGAAGATGATGTTGATATTAGCTTTGAAGAGGGTGATATTGTCCTTGTTGAGAAAATGGGTGGCGGTAAGTATTTAGTTAAGGGCTTTTCTAGTGGAAAAGCAACAATTGTTTTTAGCATGGAGGATATAAAAGGCAAAACGAATGTAACTGGTACTGGGCTT
>JBOFSR010000109.1:0-3299 GCA_051651645.1 Treponemataceae bacterium
GATATACTTATTGCTTCAATTATTCCATCGAATGCGATTAATCAGCAGCTGTATTGGGAGAGTGATAATAATGGAGTGGCGAGTGTTGATCAAGGAGGCTTTGTACGGGCAAAGGGATTTGGACAAACACGTATTATAGTAGAAGCTGAGAACGGCTTTCAGGCAAGCTGCGACGTAGAAGTATCAATTAGACTGACTTCAGTAACACTCTCTCCGCAATCATACGAGCTGGATATAAACAAAAAATATAGTGGATGGAGTGTCAGTTATTTGCCAGACAATGCAACAACCAAGGAAGTTCGCTGGACAAGTAGTGATGAAAGCAAGGTCGGCATTAACCCAGAAACAGGAGAGATAATAGGTAAGGCAGAAGGATCAAGTATTATTACCGCAATAGCAACAGATGGAAGTGGTAAAACCGCAACAAGTTTAGTAAATGTAATAATTCCTGTAGATAGAGTTGTTGTATCTCCACGAGAATTAACTTTTGCGGTAGGAAAAACACGACAACTAGAGGCAACCGTTTTTCCAGAAAATGCAAGTATTCAAGCAGTAACGTGGGAGAGTGATAATAAATCCATAGCTGATGTTGATGATAGAGGAAAGGTAACAGCTCGTGAAGAAGGAAGTACCTTCATAGTAGTAAAAACGAAACAAGGTGAAAAACTAGATACCTGTGTAGTAAATGTATTGCATAATAGAGCAACAGGGGTAGTGCCTAGTAAAAAAGTTGCATACCTGAGTATAAATGAAAAAGAGATATTACATGCTCGAGTTATGCCTCCTGAGGCAACTAATCAAAAGGTGCATTGGAGCAGCAATGCAAGTCATATAGCAAGTGTTGATCCTGAAACGGGGGAAGTAACGGGTAAGAATACAGGAAAAGCCGTTATAACAGTCACCAGTGATGAAGGTGGGTATAGTAATGAAGTATTCGTTTTTGTTACGAATAAGAAAGTTGATGTAACAGGAATAAGACTTAACAAAAGTATAACGTATGTGCTGGTAGATGAAGGGGAGCGTCTTGGTGCAATTTTTACACCGAGTGATGCAACCAATCAAAATGTTACATGGAGCAGTAGTAATGAGTTTATAGCAAAAGTAGATCAGGGTGGTTTTATTGAAGGTCTTCGAGAAGGAGAAGTAACTATAACTGCACGGACACAAGATGGAAATTATGCAGATACTTGTGAAGTCACCGTAAGCAGCAAAAGAGTGGGTGTAACGGGACTTCTTCTTAATAAGGGAAGGACACAGATGCTTAATAATGCACAAGAATTATTAAGTGCAATAGTTTTCCCGTATAATGCGACAAATCAAAATGTCGTGTGGAAAAGTAGTAATGAGTCTGTGGCCTTGGTGGATATGAGAGGCGTTGTTTTTTCAGTGGGACTTGGAACTGCTGTCATAACGGCAGAAACAAATGATGGCAAGTATCAAGATCAGTGTGAAGTTCTTGTTGCCTCAAAAGTAGTTGGTGTAACAGGTTTAATAATGAATAAGAGTTCAACTTCTATAAAGCTTGGAGAAACAGAGTTGTTAAGTGCAATTGTCTTGCCGTATAACGCAACAAATCAAAAATTGAGATGGAGCAGTAGTGATGAGAGTACTATAAGAGTTAGCGAGAGTGGCTTAATGAAGGCAAAGAAAGTAGGAGACGCAAGGATTTTTGTTGTAACAGATCAAGGTAATTATAGAGCAGAGTGTATTGTACGAGTAACAAATACAAACGTATCGGTAACAAGAGTAGAGATAAGTGAAAAGAAAAAACAACTTGAACCTGATAGTGTATTTGTTTTAATGGCAACTGTATTACCAAGTGGAGCAACTAATCAAAATTTGATATGGAAAAGTAGTCATAAAGCTACTGCAAGTGTTGATACTCGTGGTTTTGTTATAGCGAAAAATATAGGACGAACAACGATTTCTGTTACAACTGTTGATGGACTGTATAAGGATGAGTGCGAAATTGAAGTGTCAATACGAGTATCAAGTGTATTTATAGTTTCAGATGATGATATAATAGATGTAGATACAATCTATTCAGGTTTGAGTGTTATGATAGAACCTGAGGATGCAACAACTAGAAGTGTTCTTTGGAGTAGTACTGAAGAGACTGTTGCAACAATTGATAAAAATACAGGATTATTACATGCTGTTGGTGGTGGTGTTACAACTATTAAAGCTGTAGCTACAGATGGTAGTGAAAAGTTTGATACTAAAGAAATACGTGTAGTAGTACCTGTAAAAACTGTCACGGTTATTCCAAAGACATTACGCATTGAAGTTGGAGAGACGCAGCCCTTAGCAGCAGAGGTACTGCCATATAATGCAACAGATACAGGTATTACTTGGAAAAGTGATAATGATTTAATAGCAAAACCTGATGCGGTTGGAAAAGTAACAGGAGTCAGTAGAGGAACAACAAAAATTTTTGCAATATCTAATAGTGATAAAACTATAAAAGGTTTTTGTGATGTTAATGTGTATTTTATAGATGCTGAGGATATTGAAATGGATAAAAATATTACATATGTCTTGGTTTCTGGGAAAGAAAAACTAAAAGCACGGATTATTCCATACAATGCAACAAATCAAAAAATAACTTGGAATAGTCCTGATCCGAGTACTGTTTCAGTGAATAGTGAGACAGGAGAGGTTTCTGCTCTTAAAGAAGGCAGGATAAGAATTTCTGCAATAGCAAAAGATGGTGATTATAAAGCGAGCACTATTGTTTTTGCTAGAACAACGCCAGTATCTGTTACAGGTATAAATATTAATAAGAAGGAAACACGAGTACAGGTTGGAAATAGTGAATTGTTGGGTGTAATTTTCAATCCTAGTGATGCAACAAATCAAAATGTTAGATGGACTACAGATAGGCCAAGCGTATTATCTGTTGATGATGGGGGACTTATAACGGGACTTAAAGCAGGATCCGCAACAATAACGGTTTCTACTCCAGATAACAGGTATCGTGATACTTGTGAAGTTCAGGTAATTTCATTGTTAGCAGAAAAAAAATAAAGTGAGTTAGCCGATTAATTTTTATTAGGTTTTGAAAACTTGCTTTGATACTTTGAGTAAGCTTATCTCACTTTTTTTGCATAGTCAAAAACAGCGTGATAAAGGATAGTATTTAAAATATTCAAATGTTTGACAGAATAAAATGAGCGTGGGCGATATGGATGTCTCGATTATAAAGACAATGCCACAAGGCAGGCTTGCAATTAAAACGCATCTTACACAGATGGGCAACGAAGAAAATGTTTACGAGCGTGTTGCAAGTGAGATTAAAG
>JBOFSR010000110.1:0-13366 GCA_051651645.1 Treponemataceae bacterium
GCATCAAAAAAAGACGCATTGCATCAGCGCCAAATTGATCAACGGCAATCGACGGATCGGTGTAATTACGCAGGCTTTTTGACATTTTTTTGCCATCGGAGGCAAGCACCAGCCCATTTACAATACAGTTTTCAAAAGCGGGACGATCAAAAAGAGCGGCGGCTAAAACGGTGAGCGTATAAAACCATCCACGCGTTTGATCAAGCCCCTCAGAAATAAAATTTGCTGGAAAATGCTGTTCAAAATATTCTTTATTCTCAAACGGATAGTGATTTTGTGCATACGGCATTGAACCAGATTCAAACCAGCAATCAAGCACTTCGCTGATACGCTTAAGCGTACTACCACACTCACACGGAATGGTAATGCCATCAATAAAATGCTTATGCAAATCCTCAGGATACACGCCAGAGAGTTCTTGTAATTCTTTTCGACTTCCCACGCAAATGACTTTTCCACACTCTTCGCACTTCCACACGGGAATCGGGTTTCCCCAATAACGATTGCGACTAATCGCCCAGTCCCTCGCCCCCTCAAGCCACTTACCAAAGCGACCTTCTTTTATGTGAGCAGGCTGCCAATTAATTTGATTATTTGCCGCAATTAATTTTTCTCGTATTGATTCAACGCCAATAAACCAACTTCCGACTGCACGGTAAATTAAAGGACTTTCACAGCGCCAACAATGAGGGTACGCATGCAAAATTTGATCACGCTTTACAAGCTTTCCTTCGTTTTTAAGTCGCTCAATAATCTGCTTGTCCGCATCTTTTACAAAAATCCCCACGTAATCGCTTACTTCGGCAGTGAATTTACACTCGCTATCGACAGGGCAAATCGTTGGAACGCCCGTCCCCTTAAAAACTTTATTATCGTCCTCGCCAAAACCTGGAGCCGTATGAACAATTCCTGTTCCGTCTTCAGTTGAAACAAAGTCAGCATTGAAAATACGAAAAGCCCCTGCTTTACCGTCAATTTTTTTTAGATCCGCAAAATACGGAAAAAGTGGCTCATAGGTCATGCCCAAAAGCTCACTGCCTTTTTTCTTCCAAATGATTTGAGGTTTATTTTCTTCTTTATAATAGGCATCGAGTCGTGCCTCTGCCAAAATATAAAAATCATCCCCGTCTTGTACTTTTACATAATCGATATCAGCTCCACAGCACAGCCCCAAAGTGCTTGGCAATGTCCACGGAGTCGTCGTCCATGCAAGAAAATAGCAATTGTCTTCGCCGGCAACTTTAAAACGCACCGTGATTGCAGGATCGTGAACATCTTTGTAGCCGCCCATATTCAACTCATGGTTCGAAAGCACCGTCGAGCAACGAGGGCAGTACGGCAAAATATAATGCCCTTCATACAAAAGCCCTTTTTCATGCAAGCTTTTAAGTACCCACCAAATGGATTCCATGTAGTCAGGATCCATCGTTTTGTAATCGTTATCAAAGTCAACCCAGCGCCCAAGCCGTGTGATTGTTTGTCGCCATTCTTTCACATATCGCAAAACGCTTGAACGGCACGCTTCATTAAATTTATCAATTCCGTATGATTCAATATCAGTTTTTGAGTTAAGATTTAATTCTTTTTCGATTAAGTTTTCAACTGGCAATCCATGACAATCCCAGCCAAAACGACGCTCAACCTTCCTACCTTTCATCGTTTGATAGCGAGGAATAATGTCTTTTATCGTGCTTGGCAAAAAATGCCCAAAATGCGGTAGTCCCGTTGCAAAGGGAGGGCCATCATAAAAAACATATTCAGAACAATCTTTTCGCTGTGCAATTGATTTTTTGAAAATGTCATTTTTTTTCCAAAATGCAAGAATTTCTTCTTCTTGTTTCGCAAAATTAACTTTTGGATCAACTGATTTATACAAAGTAGCCTCCACTTAAGCTATAAAAATTTCTTAAATTATTTCAATTTATCATAAATAGCAAAAAGAGGCAAGGTATCATTTTCATTCCATTTAAAAGTTATAAAAATCACATGGAAATCGATACATTACTTCTATATATAGCATATAACCATAAATGATTCTTTGCTGGAGGCGTATCGTGAAATTATTTGCTTTTTTTTGTATTTTCTTTACCGCGTGTACAAGTTTGACGTCCTATGAGGCTGACGAAAATATTTTTCTTGATACCGTTTATGCAATTGATGAAAAAAATCGGAGTGTTGAAATTCAGGCTTTCTTTTTGCCAGAGGATGACATTGTTCAGTTAGTTTTTTGGATTGATTTTCAAAAAATTATTCTCAATTTATCGCAAGCAAACCGAAATGCTTTTTTACAAACGCTGCAACCAAAAGAATTTTTCTCAGAAAGTAGTAGTTATGCAGATTTTTTTTACGGCAGTTTATTGATGAAAAAAAAAGTTTTGCAATTTGAGCTTTCCGCATTACACGACAAGGGAACTCAGTTGAATCTTTTCTTGCAAGGAGAACCTCTTGCGACACTCTCCTTCTCAAAGGAACAATTTATCTCACTCTGCAACCTTCTTCAAGAAGAAGCGTTACAAGAATATTTTTCAATTGCAAGTGATGATGAATATATTGAAGAAAATGAAATCAACGTGCAATCATATTAAGAGAAAGCAAATTAAACGCTAATTAATCCATTCATCATCAGCTTGATTAAGAAGACGCAACTCTTTTTTCTCCCACGCATTTTGAAAAATACTAAAAAATTGCTTAGTAACATCGTCCACTTCTTTTCGAGGAATTGGTTTTCGTGCAGTTTCTTCCTCCAAAATAATAGTCGCCCGTCCTTTTGATACATTTTTTAACATTTTCTCCCGAAAATCCTGTTTTTTTCCAGCAATCAACAATGCAATTTGTTCATCTTTCAAGAGGCTTAAGCGTTTTTGGACAAAATCATCTTCAACATCAACAATATCATCAAGCGTAAAAAGTCGATCACGCAAATCTTGCTCAAGACTTGGATCAACTTGATTCAAATGATTGAGCATCGTGCTTTCCATATCAGGAGACATTTTGCGCAAAATCTCTGCTAGAGCATTTTTACCGTCAAAACGATAAATTTGTGTAGTTTCAATTTTTTCAGCTTTTTGTGCA
The DNA here is from genome assembly GCA_051651645.1 of Treponemataceae bacterium. Classification (GTDB taxonomy): domain Bacteria; phylum Spirochaetota; class Spirochaetia; order Treponematales; family Treponemataceae; genus JBOFSR01. Next base: position 3,073 of record JBOFSR010000110.1, read on the forward strand.
ATGGATTCATTTACCCGACGAACCATATCTGTGTCAAGTTTTTGCAACTTTGCTAGCCGATGAATAACCTCTTTTTGCTCATTTTTATCAAGCTTTTTTATAAACGTTGCTGATTTTTCAGCGGGCAAATGGGATAAAACCAACGCCCGTATTGTTTCTGGCTCATCCTTCAAGAGTAAAAAAATGTGCTCTTCATCCATTTCTTGCAGGTAATCAAAGGGTCTCTCCGCAGAAAAAGGAAGGGTTTTTGAAATAACTTTTTCAGCCTTTTCATCACCGAACGCTTTTTTCAAAATTGTCCGTGCGGTAGAAAGCCCTCCTGACTCACGAGCAATTTTAACAAGCGATTCAAATTCCGCTAAAATATCAAGAGCTTCATCTTCGCCAACTCGATCAATTGTAGCAATTTCTGCAATTATTTTATCAGTTTGATCTTGGGGCAAATGCGGAAGAATTTTTGCAGCCTCGTCATTTCCAATCAACAGCAAAAACTTTGCTACACGCCGATAAGAGGAATCTTTTTCATCCTTTTTAGTTGTCGTTGTTTTTATAAAGTTGTTGACTGTATCATTTTTAATAATTTGCGTTGTCTTCTTAAAAAAGTTTTCATCAAGCTGAGTAGGCATAGTCGTTTTATCAACATTTTGAGGAATAAACGGCGTTTCATTTTTTTGAGTCGCTGACTGTGTGTTCTGTGATGCTAGCGGAGACATTTTTTTTTGAGGCTCTTTGCTTGGCTGGGCAGAAGGTTTTTTGTTTGCAACGTTGTTTTTGTAATCATTTGAAAAAAAAGCAGGCAGTTTGCCAAAATTGAGCGGAGTAAATCCAACGGACTCTTCTTTTGTACTCAAATTTTCTAATGATGACTTGAGGAAGCCTTGCGATTGCTGAGGTGCATTTTCTGCAAGTAGTCTTTTATTTTGAAAACGCCTTTCAAGTTCCTCTTTTGCCTCTTCAATTTCAATTTGCTTGAGTGCGGCAACGGCAGCATTATTTTTTTCAACTTCTTCTGCGGTAAAATTCTTTGCAGAAAAATTTGCAATTTTTTTATAACTATTTATTCTATCCTCATTATGCTTCAATTTTTTTACTCCAGTTTTTCTCTTTTTCTTCAAGATTCTTTTTTTCCTCTTCAATTTCTTGAATAAGAACTTTTTGATTTTCAACCTCACTGTCAAGTTTTATATTACTAGCAGTAAGCTCATCGATTTTTTCTAAATTTTTATCTTTTTTTAGCTGAAAGGAAATCATTTTTTGTTTTGCTGCTATAACTTTTTCTTCACAGCAAAGGATTTCAATTTGACACTGAATAGACGATTTTTCAAGGCGTTTTTTTATAATTTCTTGAATAACTGAATCTTGTAAAATATCATCTTGCTTTCCAATTTTATCCCCAGCTGCATCATAAAATTGATTAATATATTCAAATCCAACTTTTTGGCTCAGTAAATTTTGATCAGTATCAATGGACTTTATTTCTTTTTCTAATGAAACAATTTTCATTTTAGGGAATTTGCTCTCGGCAAATTCAGTCAGTTGTTCTTGCGTGGCCTTCTCTTGTTCGGTTAGAAGTGCAATATTTTGCTCAATTTCTTCCATTAAATGTATTTGATGCAGACAGTTTTCATATAAAATTTGACTTTCAGATGACAATTGCTCTCTAATATCAATACCTGTACCTTCAATAATTTTATGTGCAAGATCACCATAGAAAGCGGTAAGTTTTTTTTTATTTTCTATTATTGAAAGATTATTTGCATGAATTTTTGTTTTGACAACAATTTTTTGCAAAAAACTACTGGCTTCAAGATTTTTCTCAAGTAAAACGGATTTATCATTTTTCTCAGCTAAAATTACTTGCTCGTTTACAATGTCATCAAAGTACGTTTGCAAAGTGGTGCAGTGCAGAAAATCCTTCTCATCAAAAATATTTTTTCCAAAATCCTGTAAATTTTGAACATGATTTTCGTTAAGTTTTTTCAGCTCCAGCTTTTTTTCACTTATTATTTTAAGGTTTTGTTCGCTTTCTTCAAAATATTTATTAATTCTAGTAATTTTTGTAGCACAACTTGCACGATTAGTAAGATTTTCTTTATATAAATTTCTATCAGTTTCTGAAATGTCTAAAAAATCGTTCGTTAAAAATTTTTGCCCTAGATGCTCTTCAAGGGAAAAAATTTCTTTTTCAATCTGTTTTAATTCAAGCTTCAAATCATTTTTCGTTTTATTCATGACAAAAAAATTATACCTTAGAGATTTAAAAAATGCAAGAAAGTATCAAATATTATATCCAAATATCAAAAATGGGACTAGCAAAGGAGAAATTGTGTTTGGGGCTTGTACTACTTAATTTTTTTGATATTCTCTAGTAAATGAGGGATTTCATACACTGATTGTATGCGTAACGAGGCTACTTCTGGGTGAGATTTTTTTGAATCAATTAAAACGCCAACGCCACCAATTTTTGCATAGCCGTTAATATATTTTATGTGATCGTCAAAAAAAATTGTTTGCTCAACTGAAAAACCGCTGGCTGTTATTGCCCTTAAATAGGATTGTGCATGTGGCTTTCCCTTAAAATTATTTGAGCGAATATCGTGAATCCCTAAAAAAAGACCATCAATATTTAAAAAAGATAGAATACGTAAAGCGTGTTCCATAGGAGCATTGGTTAAGATTGTCATCGGCAAATTGAGTGATAAAAGAAAGTCTCGTAAATTGGGGTCAAACGTATAATCAGCAATTTCATTTTCTGGATTGATAGCGGCAAAATAATCATCTACACGAGAAGGAGGAAAGCCTTGTTCTGCAATGAGCCACTCAAGCGTTGTTCCAAATCGCTGCAAATTACTTGAACGCAATTTTTTAGCTTCGTCAACTGAAATAGATTTAAATTTGGCAATAAACTGAAGCATTCTTTGTGTAATGCCGTCGTCAATTGCAGGACTTGCAGGATAGAGGGTATTGTCTAAGTCGAATAAAAGATGTTTAACCATACAGCACTATAATAGAAAAGAAAATATTAGTCAAATTATGCATGGATTTAGCTGCCACGTCATCAATAATCAACAAATTTGACTACTCTTTTCTCATTTTTTGTAGTATTATTAGGAATGACTCCGCTGAGTTTTAAGGAGAATTATGAAATACGACAGCAAATCACCTGACGCTAATGAATTTATTAATGATGCAGAAATTATACGAATTATCAATCAAGCACAGAACAATAAAAATAATCAATCCATGGTGCAATCTATTTTAGATAAAGCCGCCCACTATAACGGTCTTGATGCACAAGAGGCTCTGACTCTTTTATTAGCGGATGATACTGAAAGTGAGAAAAAAATATTTGACCTTGCAAAAAAAATTAAGAGTGAAATTTATGGGCGTCGTATTGTTCTTTTTGCTCCCCTGTATTTGTCAAATTATTGTATAAACGGTTGTGTCTACTGCCCGTATCATAGCAAAAATACCGTAATTGCACGTAAAAAACTTTCGCAAGAAGAAATTAAGGCTGAGGTAATTGCCTTGCAAGATATGGGACACAAGCGCCTTGCTCTTGAGATGGGCGAAGATGATCGGCATTGCGATATTGATTATGTCCTTGAAAGCATTAAAACTATTTATAGCATTAAGCATAAAAATGGAGCTATTCGCCGTGTAAATGTAAATATTGCGGCAACGACTGTTGAAAATTATGGCAAGCTTAAAGATGCTCAAATTGGCACCTATATTTTATTCCAAGAAACCTATCACAAGCCCACGTATAAAACGCAGCACCCAACTGGCCCTAAAAGTAATTATGAATATCACACAGAGGCACATGATCGTGCGATGCAAGGCGGTATTGATGACGTTGGATTAGGCGTTTTGTTTGGATTGTATGATTACAAATACGACTTTACAGGCTTGCTCTTACATGCAAAGCATTTGGAAGACAGCTATGGCGTTGGCCCTCATACAATAAGCGTTCCTCGTATTCGTCCTGCCGATGATGTGAGCGTAGAAGATTTTCAGCATGCCATTCCAGATGATTTGTTTAAGAAAATTGTTGCAGTTTTGCGGATTGCCGTCCCCTACACAGGATTGATTGTTTCAACACGAGAAAGTGAGCAATCACGTAAAGAAGTGCTTGAAGTTGGTGTTTCGCAAATTAGCGGAGCCTCAAAAACGAGCGTTGGCGGATATGCCGACAGCGAATACCCAAAAGAGAATTCTGAGCAATTTGAAATCAGTGATACACGAACGCTAGATGAAATTATTAAATGGCTTTGCGATCTTGATTATCTTCCAAGTTTTTGCACAGCGTGCTATCGAGAAAATCGTGTAGGTGATCGCTTTATGGCCTTTGCAAAAAGTGGTCAAATTAAAAATTTTTGCCAAGCAAATGCCGTTGTAACTCTTTGCGAATACAAAGACGACTACATGAGCGAGCAAACGAAAATCACCGCTAGTAGGGTAATTGAACGGGAGCTAGAAAAAATTCCTTCTGCGGAGGTTCGCGATAAGGTGAAAAGTATCATGCAAGAAATCGACACGGGCAAGCGTGATTTTAGGTTTTAAAAGGATTAGCAGTGAGTGATTTAAATAATACGCCAAAGTCCAATCGTCTTCATATTGGACTTTTTGGGAGAAGGAATGCAGGGAAGTCCAGTTTGATCAATGCTCTTGCTAATCAAGAAGTTGCGATTGTTTCTGAAGTTGCTGGCACAACAACTGATCCCGTAAATAAAAGCATTGAAATTGCAGGCATTGGTGCGTGTGTTATTGTGGATACGGCAGGCTTTGACGACACGCAAACGGATTTAGGTAAGCTGAGAATTGAGCGGACGCACGGGACAATTCAAAAAACGGACATAGCCTTGCTTGTCATTGATGCTTCAAATAAGTCAAATGGATTTGAGCTTGAAATGAAGTGGGCAAAAATGATTGAGCAGGCCGATATTCCCATTATAATCGTCCTGAATAAAATTGATATGATTTCGCAGCCTCAAATTACGGCGTTGCAAAAAAAACTTGGGGATTTTTTCCATGCGGATATAGTTTGCGTAAGTGGAAAACACAAGCAAAATATTGATACGCTTATTCAGTCTGTGATCAAAAATCTCCCCAGTGATGACAGTATTTCAATTACTGGGCATTTAATAGAAGAAAACGACACTGTTTTGCTAGTCATGCCGCAAGACATTCAAGCTCCCAAAGGCCGACTTATTTTGCCTCAAGTGCAAACAATTCGTGATTTGCTTGATCACAAGGCCATCGTGATTTCTTGTACCTTTGACAAAATGGAGGGGGCTTTATCGGCTTTATCAAAACCGCCCAAGCTGATTATCACTGATTCGCAAGTATTTAAAGATGTTTCTGAAAAAAAACATCCTAGCACAATTTTAACATCGTTTTCCGTTTTATTTGCTCGCTATAAAGGTGATGAAAAGACTTATAGAGAAGGGGCTTTGTGGATTGATAATTTGACTGAGCAAAGTCGTATTCTCATAGCCGAAAGTTGCTCCCACATTCCGCTTGAAGGTGATATTGGTCGCGTAAAAATTCCTACCCTGCTGCGAAAACGACTGGGCGAAAATCTTAGCGTTGAGGTTGTCTCTGGCACGGATTTTCCACACGATCTTTCACCGTATGACCTTGTCATTCAGTGTGGTGGTTGTATGGCAACTCGCAAAGCAATACAAAGTCGCATTAAGGAATGTATATCGCAGGGCGTGCATATTTCAAATTATGGGATGGTAATTGCCCATTTGACAGAAACAAATTACACGACATAGAGAACATTAAAAACGTTGATTTCTTTGAATTGATTGCCGTATATTACGAAACATAGCGTGAAATAATATTAGTTTGTATATTTAGCTCAAGAGAAAAGAGCTCTTGAGAGATTTCAGACTGAGTAACTTTACGCTGATCTGTATTAAATTCAGTGTAAAGCTCTTGTAAAGAGGCGGTTGTAAGTTTTTGTGGTGCAGATTCTTTTTGAGTCTCTGTTTGCTCGTTCAAACGTGATTCCGCAAGCTCCTTTAATGCTTGAGCCTCCAAAGCACTCGCCGCCGTCGCTACTGCTAAATCTTGCCCAGAAGGACGAGCAGGAGCCATTGCAGCAGCCTTAACTTGCTGCATTTTTTGCATCGTTGCTTCAGGATCATCTTGCACTGGAGACGTGTCAATTCCAACCTCTCCCCCAACAGCATATTGCCTGCCATCAGGCCCTTTTTCGTATGTATACGATGCCCCACGAGTAATAAGCCCACTGCCTGCACCCATGTGAGCTTGCTCATGTGTCCGCACTTCAGTATCAGTCGTTTGTAATTGAGCTACTACTTTTTGAATTTGTAAATCTTGCTTTGCTTTCTCCAATGAAGAAGCTTGAGCTTCGGAAAGTCCCGCCGCCGTTTTGAATTCTTTTGTAAGTGATTGCTCTGACGCTGGTTTTTTCTGATTTTGTATATTGTCAGTAGGATTTTTACTATCGAAAACTATATCAACAGTTGTTCCTGTGTTGCTTACAACAGTTTTTTGCAAAAACTCAGACGGAAGGCGAGTTAAACGATCAACAGGAGGAACTTTTTCTGTCACATATTGACCCTTGGAAAAAGGACTATACGCTGAGTGCAAAATCATTTAATCAGTATACCTGAAAAATGGACTTTTGTCAATTCTAGGAGCTTGCACTGTTATGCGATTAGCAAGAATTGGCACGTATTTTAAAGGCGGTAAAAATCGACGATGGAACGACCGTAAACTCGTTGATCAAAGCGGTGAAAATTACCAATGGTTTCGCTCAGCTTTTTTTCTGATGGACGATGGATGAGCAGTTGCCCTTTTTCGGTCAAGCTATTTGTTTTTGAGCATTGTAAAACCAAGTCTTCGTGGAATTTATATGGGAATGGCGGATCTAAAAAAATAATATCAAATTGTTTTTTGTTGCGCTTGATAAAAAGCTCTACGGCAACAAATTTGCACTCAATCTTTACGGGAGCAATCGCAATGTTTTGAAAAATTGTCGAAATTTTTCCTTTGTCTTTTTCAACCAGCGTAATTTGTGTTGCCCCTCGTGATGCCGCTTCAAGTGATAAAATTCCCGATCCTGCAAATAAATCTAAAAAAGATTTTTCGCTTAAGTCGCCAAGAATGCTGAACAGGGATTCTCGCATTTTATCCATTGCGGGGCGAATTATGCCATCTGGGCAATCAATAACTCTGCCGCAAAGAGTTCCGCCTGTTATTCTCATGTGTTTTTTAAAATGCCTTGAGCGGCACGCACGCCAGAAGCCCACGCTCCTGTAATTCCGCGTGAAGTTCCTGCCCCATCGCCAATTAAATAAATATCATTGGCTGCCATAAAAAAATCATTTTTGAAAATTGGCTTATTGGCATAGAGCTTAATTTCTGGGTAATACATGATTGTGCTTGGATGCAAAACGCCAGGAACGATTGTGTCAAGGCGTTTTAGAGCCTTCCAAATTGATTGTAAAAACTTTGCAGGCATTGCAAGGGCAATGTCGCCAGGGGTGGCCGATTTTAAAGTCGGCTCAAAGTCGTATAAATCCTTATTTAAGCCCTCTGAAGTTGTTCTTTTGCCAAGACGGAAATCGCCTACTCGTTGTAAGATAGGATGCCCTCCGCCTGTAAGCATGGCAAGGGACGCTAAGAATTCTGCATAATCCTGCCCTGATGCAAGCGGCTCGGTAAAAGAGACGGTGCGAAGCATAGCAAAATTCACTAATCCATTATTTTTGAGCTTGCCTGAGTATGCATGGCCATTTACGCTATAATAAACCTGATTTGAGCTTGTCGTGTATTTTTCCTGAACAACATACGCACTGCCAGAATTGGTACAAAAAGTACGAGTTGACTCGGGGAACATAAATTTTGGGTCGTAATAATCCGCAACGATGGGATAGTTTTGTTCTTTTGTTTCAATGCGAAGCCCAACGTCAATGCTATTGTCGCTAAAAGTAATGCCCAGCGAGTCCATAAATTTTCGTAAAAAATCAAAGCCGTGTCGCCCAGGTGCTACAATAAGTGATTTGTATGAAATCTCGCGTTTATCGGTGACGGCAATGTGATTTTTTTCGTCGGCAGAAATTAAGGCTTCGTTAAAACCAAACTCAACATTTTTTTCTTCTAGCCGAGTTGTAAGTTCTTTAATCAGGCGAATTCCACCGTCGGTTCCTAGGTGAGATTGGCGAATCGTTAAAAGCTCAACTCCAATTCGTTCGGCTCGCTTTGTGTACGTATCAATTTTTTCTTTATCTAAAATAGCGGGTTTTAGAAAATCCTCCGTTTTTTGCAGGTATGGCACAACGTTTTCTTTGTTCCAATATTCAAGCGGAAATCCAACGGGAAAGGTGAAATTCATCTTGCAGTCGTTGCGTAAACCGCCAGAGGAAATGGTTGATTTTTCGAGAATCAAGATAGATGTAGTAGTTTTTTTTTCTAGTAATGCAAAAGCCGCTCCCAATCCTGCAGGACCTGAACCGCAAATTACGACGTCATAATTTTTCATTTGGAAAGTATACTAGATTTTTATAAGAATGAAAACCGTTGATTTCAATAATTGAAAAAAAATCTATAAAACGCTCTTGACTATTTTTTTTTAATTTTATACACTAAAAAAAGTTGGGGGCGTAGCGAAGCTGGTTATCGCGCCGGCCTGTCAAGCCGGAGATCGCGGGTTCAAGCCCCGTCGCTCCCGATGAGCCTGTCATTTTTTGATGGGCTGTTTTTTTTTCACCGTTCCAGAGTCCTTAGGTGCCTTGTAAAAAATTACCGCTTTTGTAGCTTGTGATTTTTAAGAAACTCTGAAAAATATATCTTGAGTCCTTCTTGAATTTTGTTTAAGACGAGGACTCACTCAATAGACAGTGCATGATCATCTTTTGGTTTTAATCTCAAATTATGATGGATGCGATTTTGCAGTGGTCAAAACTGTGGGTTCAACTCCCGCCTGTCTGATTTTTTTGTATATGTCTCGTTCCTATATTTGCTAATCTTGTTATCAATTCTATAAATATTTTTTTTCTGTGAAGGATCTTGTAAATCAAGGAGGATACTGTGTTTATTCCTATTATTGGATTATGCATACTTACGGTAATACTCGCCTTTCATAAGCTGAATACTAAAAAAAATGCAGAAAAATATTCTCGCTGTCTATTAGCTTTTCCAACAAAACCCTCAAAAACAACAGTAGTAATTATTATCATGAGCTATTTCATCCATTTTGCATTATTTGTAAAAGATTTTTCTATTTTGCAGTCCACGGTACTTGTAATTGTAAGCCTTTTTGCGGTGTATACGGCTCTTAAAGATTCTATTTACTGGAAATATAGCGGAATCTACGCTGATTTTATTTTATTGCATGGTAAAAAAATTAATAAGCTCGATATTGCAGCTTTTGCAAACCTCAACGTAGAACAAAATTCCGTACAAAACACCACGGAACAAGGACTCTCTAAAAAAAATAATGAGTTTTTCCTAACCTTTGATAATCCAGAGCAATGCCAAAGTGCAATTACCGTTTTACAAAACTGGCTGTAATCATATTTTCACTCGCACTTATGTAGCCTTAAAAAATTGACTTTCACAAGATACTTTAGTATATTTTCCAATTAGGAGTTTATATGAATAAAAAAATTATACTGTCACTTATGAGCCTTTTACTTGTCGCCTTTGCGTCTTTTTCGCAAGATAGCGGAACGTACTACACTGACGATACATCTTGTATGCCAACAAAACGACATCGAAGAAATATGGATGACGATATTTTTATTTCTTCCCCGCAGGATAATGAAGTTGTTTCTGGTATATTTGAATTGAAAGTTGAGCAACCTTTTGGTAATCCTAAAGTGATTAATGCTTTTATTCGTATGGAAATGCCTAATGGACGTGATAAAATTGTTTGGAAGGGAACGTTGACTCCAGAGAATGAATATGCTACAAAAATTGATTCTTCAAAGTTTCAGTCAGGCGAGTATGAAATAAAGGTTCAATATGTTTATCAAGGACAAAAATATGATGAGGATATTGAAATTTATGTACAATAACATGGGCTATGTTGAAAGCAAAGGCTTTGTTTGGCAGCAGTTTGCTTGACTCTTATCAGCTACTTCATACCATTTATAAGATTTATTACAGTGCCTAATCCTGATAAAGCAAGAGAATAGATTTAAGAATAACGGAGAAAAGGTGGGATTTGACGGGATATATTGGGATTTATTTTGTAATTGAGTTGCACAGACGAACAAAGTTTCGTTATGAAACTCATTTGCTGAATATTTGTGAA
>JBOFSR010000111.1:0-16601 GCA_051651645.1 Treponemataceae bacterium
GGATAAAAAAAGAGGCTTGCTGTGTTGATTATAAAGCGAATCGCATACAATTGGTAATCCGCAATGTTGCAGATGAACTCTGATTTGATGCGTGCGGCCACTGATAGGCAGTGCTTTAATCCATGAAAATTTGTCATGCGTAGAAATTAGCTGAAAGTCAGTTTGTGACGGCTTGCCATTTTTATTGATGATTGTGCGGTGATGGGAGTCGGCATCCACAAGTAATGGTTCGCTGACTGTAAAGTCGCTTTGCTGCGGCTTTCCAAAAACAAGTGCGTGATATGTTTTTTTTACAAGGCGATTTTCAAATGCCGCTGATACAGTTTTATGAGAATTCGAGTTTCGGGCAAAAATTACAACCCCTGAAGTTTCTTTATCTATACGGTGTACAACGTAAACTTTTCCATAGAGTGGCTCTAAAATTGCGTCCAGGTGAGGAATCGATCTGTCGTATCTATCTGCAATGACAGGAATTCCTGCAAGCTTGTTGACAACAAGTATTTGATCGTCGCAAAATAATTCTGTAAAGGGCGTTTGTTTTTTCATCTTTGAATTACCGTTTCCAAAAACTCGGCGAAAGAAAAATCACCATGGTGTATAACTCCAGCCTGCCTGCGATCATTGCAAAGGAAAACCACCATTTTGCAAGGGGGTTAAAAAATCCGTAATGCTCTACAGGGCCAACAAGCCCAAAGCCAGGGCCAATATTTCCAACAATTGCAAGGCTTGCGGTAAATGATGAAAATAGGTCAGCTGATGAAAGGGATGCGACTATTGCCGTGATGATGACGAGGGAAAAATATGCGTATATAAAGGCTGCAACGCTAAAGACAATGTCTTTTCGCCCTGCTCGTCCATTAAGGTGAATACTGTAAATGCCGTGTGGATGGAGCATTCTCTTTTTTTCGTTAGCAAATTGTTTTGCTAAAATAATCCAGCGAATGACTTTGATGCTGCCGCCTGTTGATCCTGAGCATCCGCCGATAAACATAAGAAAAAATAGTATCATTTGTGAAAAAGATGGCCAGAGTGTGAAGTCAGCAGTTGCAAATCCTGTGGTGGTGGTGATTGAAATAACTTGGAAGGCTGCGTGTCTCAATGCGTCAAAAAAGTTCCCATAAATGCTGAGTAAATTAAGCGATAGTAATCCTGTTGCAAGTAAAATGATTTTTATGTACACCCAAAGTTCTGTGTTGTGTTTGAGGTCTTTGATTTTTCCTCTAAAAATAAGAAAGTAAAGGCTAAAATTGATGCCTGCAAGAAACATAAAAACTGTGCAGATCCAGTCAATTGTTGCACTGTTGTAAGAGCCGATGCTGGTATTGCGTGATGAAAATCCACCTGTCCCGAGTGTGGCAAAGCTGTGTGTTAATGCGTCAACAAAATCCATTCCTGCAAGCATGAGTAAAAAGACTTGCAAAAAAGTCATTCCCACATAAATGAACCAAAGAATTTTTGCCGTTACCGCAATTTTTGGCGTGATTTTGCTTTTTTCTGGGCCTGTTGTTTCGGCTTTTATGAGCTGAAAACCGCCAACGCCTAACAGCGGCATGAGTGCGACGGTGAGCGTAACAATTCCCATGCCGCCAAGCCAGTGCATTTGCGTTCGCCATACATTAAGAGATCGGGGCAGCGATTCAATATCTGAAAGGATGGTCGCTCCTGTGGTGGTAAAGCCCGATGCTGCCTCAAAGAAAGCGTCGGTAAAGTGTGGGATGAAGCCCGAAAAATAGAATGGCAAGGCTCCTAAAAGTGAGCTAAAAATCCAGCATGATGCAACGACGGCAAACCCACTTTTTATGGAAAGTTTTACTTTGCGCTTTTTCACAATGAGCGTTAATACAATGGAGAAAATCCATGTTGCGATGATTGGCTTTATAAAGGAAGAAAAAATAAAAAATTCGTTGTAAAAAAAAGCAATTGACAGGGGAATGCAAAAAGTTGCTGAAATAATCACAAGCAAAACACTGATGAGCCTGCAAATTGTTAGAAAATTCATTAGGTTGCTCCAAATGAATGAAGGGTGTGGCTGCGATCGTTTGTGTGCACAATAAAGACCAATTTATTTGTGGCTTCAAGAATTGTATCGCCGACGGGAATGGTATATTCATTGTTTTTTTCTATTAAAAGGATTAAAAAAGAGCCAGGGGCTGCAATTTGTTTAATTGATTTTCCAATACATTTTGAGTTTTCAGGAATTTCGAATTCGATAATTTCCAAATCGCCGTCAGAGATTGTGTGAATTTCTGTAACGCTTTTTCCGCGTAAATGGCTTAGTATGCAGTCAATTACGGCGTCTCGAATGGGAATTGCAACATCAATTTTTAGGTTTTGCGCAATGTCTGCGTAGCTTGCACTGGTAACAAGGCAGATAGTTTTTTTTGCTCCCAAGGATTTTAAGTAGGCTGAGCTTACCATGTTGAGTTCATGATTTCTTGTAGCGGCAATGACTAAGTCAAAGGAGTTTAATCGTTCTTCTTCAACAAAACCCTCATCCGTTACATCGGCATTGTACACGCTTGCATGCGGAAATCTGTTTTCTGCCTCCGTTGCAAGAGTTTTATCTTTTTCAATTATTAAAAAATCATGTGCCATTTTTTGATGAAAGCCAAAAAGTCGTGAAAGAAATGAATTTTTTTCTTTTGCAATCAATTGTTCGGCGACCCGTGTTCCGATTCTTCCTGCTCCCAAAAGAACAATATTTTTTATGGGATCGCTTTTTATTCCTGCTAAATCGAGAAAAATGCTAAGATTTTTTTTTGATGTCAGAATTGCAATTTCATCACCTGCTTTTAAAATGGTAGACCCCGACGGCAAGTTGCATGATGTGGGCGTTGAAACAAAGGCGAGGACAAAGTCGCATTGTATCATTTTGCGGATTTGCTGAATTTCTATATTATCAAGTTTGCTCGCTGGCTCGATGCAAATAGTTGTCAGTTCATAATTTGAGTTTTCAAACAAAATGCCTTTAGTGACGCCTCCGTGTTTTACTGCATTGACAATCGCCGTTGCCGCCTCCATGTCAGGGTGGATCATGTGATCGATGCCATAAATGGGACGCTGCTCTAAATTCTGCGACGGCTCCTCATCCAAGTAATAATTGTAATTGCGAACGCGGGCGATTTTTATAATTTTGGGGTACAGCGAATCAACCATCGAGCAGATAATCATATTGATTTCATCAGAGGAGGTGACCGCAACTAGTGCGTGAGCCTTTGAAAGTCCTGCGTCATTGAGCGTTGCAAGGCTGTTTCCGCTGCCGTGAATAACCATGCAATCCAAGCGATTTGAAACATGGCGAGCGGTTTCTTCATTGTTATCAATAAGGACAACGTCATTTTTTTCTGCAATTAAGCGTCGGGCAAGCTGTTGACCAGTAAATCCTGCCCCAATAATAAAAATTCTCATTTTAGTTGAGTATCATATCAAAAAAAAATAATGATTACAAGTTTTATTTTTGCCTTTTATAAAAAATATCTATCAATTAGATTGAAATTACTTGACAGTTTTGCTTTATACCTATATACTTGTAAAACTTTTTTATTATCAGCTAGCTATGCCTTTGTAGCTCAGTCGGTAGAGCGCAACCATGGTAAGGTTGAGGTCAGCGGTTCGATCCCGCTCGGAGGCTGAAGGGTAGGCTTGGGGAATAAAATGTTTTAGTAAATAGGAGTAGAAAATGGCAAAGTCAAAAAAATCCGCCGTAGAAATTATCGCACTTCAATGCAGTGAGTGTAAGCGAAAAAATTATACAACAGAAAAGAATAGAAAGAATTTGCAAGGAAAGCTTGAGTTTAATAAATACTGCTCATTTGATAGAAAGCATACATTGCACAAAGAAACAAAAGTAAAATAGTGTCTTAACTAGGTCAGTAGTTCTAATGGTAGAACGTCGGTCTCCAAAACCGAATGTTGAGGGTTCGAATCCTTCCTGGCCTGTCTTTTCAAGCTTTAATCAAAATCATTTTTGTTACATGATAAGATTCTACAATATGTAGATTAAAAGGATTTGCAATGAGTAAAATTAGTCAATTTTTCAAAGAAACGGTAGCTGAGTTGCGAAAGGTTGTGTGGCCAACTCGTGATGATGTGGTTTCATCAGTTGTTGTTGTGTTGATTTCATCGGTTATCGTCGCTATTATTCTAGGGTTTATTGATTTTGTTTTTACCGCTGGAATGAATAAAATTTTTTAGGAAGTACAATGGCAGCAGGATGGTATATCTTACATACTTACTCTGGGTATGAAAATAAAATAGAGAAATCAATTCGCATTCTTCTCGAAAATGGAGACTTGGATAGTACAGTTGTGCTTGACGTGAAAGTTCCCGTTGAGGAAGTTGTGGAAGTTAAAGATGGAAAACGCAAGGTTTTGACAAAAAAGTTTTTGCCAGGATATATCTTGGTTGAGATGGATTTGCCTGATTTGGGCTGGAAGGCTGCTTGTGCGACTATAAAAAAAATACAAGGCGTTTCTGGGTTTGTTGGTTATGGAACGGGTAAGGAAAAGCCACGGCCGATTTCTCCTGCTGAGGCGAAGGCTCTTTTACAAAAAGCTGGCGAGATTAAGGGCGAGAAATCTCCTCGTGTTAGTCAGTCTTTTGCGGTAGGGGAGCAAGTTAAGGTTATTGATGGGCCGTTTGCAACATTTACAGGTTCTATTGAAGAAGTTAATCTTGAGAAAAATAAGTTGAAGGTAATGGTTGGAATTTTTGGCCGAGCAACTCCTGTTGAAGTGGATTTGTTGCAGGTTGAAAAGATTTAGTTTGAAATAATTTTTGCTAGCTACGGTTGGCAGAATTAAATATTTTGGGAGAGGTACAAAAGTGCTTCGTTATGCGGATTGAAAATATATCCGTTACACCAATTTAGGAGATTATATGGCAAAGAAGAAGGTAACTGCGCTGATTAAGTTGCAATGCCCTGCGGGGAAGGCAACTCCTGCACCACCTGTAGGACCAGCACTTGGGCCACACGGTGTGAGTGCACCTCAGTTTGTTCAGCAGTTTAATGACAAGACAAAGTCAATGGAACCAGGGTTAATTATTCCTGTGGTTATCACCGTTTATCAAGACAAGAGTTATACGTTCATCTTGAAAACACCGCCTGCTGCTGTTCTTATTAAGAAGGCTGCTGGAGTTGACAAGGGTGCAAGTAATCCTTTGAAAGACAAGGTTGGTGTTTTGTCTAAGGCAAAGCTTGAAGAAATTGCGACAACAAAAATGCCTGATATTAATGCAAATGATATTGAAAAGGCAAAAAAAATTATAGCCGGTACTGCACGAAGTATGGGTATTGAGGTGGAGCGATAATATGAAAAGAGGAAAAAGCTATCGCGAATCACTAAAAAAATATGATTCGACAAAATATTATGAGCTTGATAAGGCTGTTGAAACGGTAAAAGAAATTAAATTTGCAAAATTTGATGAGACTGTTGAAATTCATATAAATTTGAAATTAACAAAGAGTCAAACAGTGCGAGATACTGTCGTGCTACCTAATCAATTTAAAGGCGAGAAAAAAATTCTTGTGTTTTGTAAGGAAGACAGAATTAAAGAAGCTTTAGATGCAGGGGCTGCCTTTGCGGGAGCTGATGAGTACATTGAAAAGGTAAAAGGCGGATGGCTTGAGTTTGATGTTGCTGTGTCAACACCAGATATGATGAAAGACGTTGGTCGTCTTGGTATGGTTTTGGGGCGAAAGGGTCTTATGCCAAATCCTAAAACGGGAACCGTTACAACTGATGTTGCAGCTGCAATTAACGAGTTGAAAAAAGGTCGAGTTGAATATCGTGCTGACAAAACAGGAGTAGTTCATTTGGCTGTTGGTAAAGTTTCAATGGAGCCAAGCAAGGTTACAGAAAATATCGTTGCTTTGCTTTCTGAAATCACACGTAAAAAACCATCTGATGCAAAGGCTGATTGGGTTCAATCAATTTCTGTGAATTCTACCATGGGGCCTGGTGTTTGGGTTAATTATAAGGAAGGTCAATAATGGCAATGAGATCAAAAAAAATACAACCTGCAAAAGTTGAAGCTATTAATGAGATTCAACAAAAACTTGAAGGCTATAATGACTTTATTTTTGTTGACTATAGAGGCTTGACTGTTGAGCAAATTACTAACTTGAGGGGTCAGCTTCGAGCAAAAAACTGTGAATTAAAAGTTGTGCGAAATAATTTTGCACGGATTGCTTTTGACCACATGAAAGTTGAGAATATCTCAGAATATCTTGAAGGTCCAACAGCAGTCGTTTTAGCAAATGAAGATTCAAATGAAGTTGCTAAAATCATGTTTGATTTTAAGTCTGAGGCTCCAACATTAGCAGTAAAAGGTGCATATATTGAAAAAACAGTGTATGACAAGGCTAGAATTGAAGCGTTCTCAAAATTACCTGGCAAGAAACAACTTATTGGCATGATTGCTTCAACAATTAATGCTCCAGTACAAAAACTTGCAGCAACTTTACAAGCTTACGTTGATAAAAAATCAGCGGAGTAAGGTTTTTCTAGGATAATTTTTAACAAAATCATTCTAGCTATGAAATGAATAAAGGCGATACAATCGTTTTTATATAAGATGAGTCAGGCTTCGTAGCTGTCGTCCTGTCGCATTAAAAAATAAACAAATAGGAGAAGATAATATGGCAGCTAAAATTTCACAAGAAGACATCTTAGAAGCAATTGCATCTATGTCAGTTTTGGAAGCTTCTGAGCTTGTAAAAGCAATGGAAGAAAAATTTGGTGTAACAGCCGCAGCACCTGTGATGATGGCAGGGGCAGCAGGAGCAGCAGGAGCCGCCGCTGAAGAGCAATCAGAATTCACTGTAACACTTGAAAGTGCCGCAGCTGATAAAAAAATTGCTGTTATTAAAGAGGTTCGTACTGTTACAGGTCTTGGTCTTAAAGAAGCAAAAGATCTTGTTGAAGGTGCACCAAAACCATTGAAAGAAGGAGTTTCAAAAGAAGAAGCTCAAAAAATTAAAGAATCGATCGAAGCTGCGGGTGGCGTAGTTAAGATTGCATAATTTGTTTTTGAATTATAAATTACGTATATTCTCAAACTAACACAGTTTGCTGGTCATCTTGTATTTCCAGCAAACTTGTGTAATTATTGATTAAGAAAATAGCGAGCCTTGTATAAGGTAGTACATATAGATTTAAAAAAATAGACAGGGAGGTTGCAGATGTTTTCACGAACCAATGTGGTTAATAGAAAATATATCGGAAAAAATATTCAAAACTTTATGGAGATTCCAGACCTTATTGGGATTCAGGTGTCTTCATACGAAAATTTTTTGCAACGCGATAAATTAGTTAATAAAGAGCCTCTTGTAGACCAAGGACTTGAGTCAGTTTTTAAGAGTACTTTTCCTATTGAAAGTCCCAATGGTGATATGTTGCTTGAGTATGAGTATTATGAGCTGGATGAAGAGAATATTAAGTTTTCTGAGTATGAATGCAAGCTCAAAGGTCTTACGTATGCAGTGCCGTTAAAGGCTCGAGTAAATTTGATTTTTCAACAAACGGGCGAAATTCGTCAAAAAGAAATATATATGAGCGATATTCCTTTGATGACTGATAGGGGAACTTTTATTATTAATGGAGCTGAGCGCGTTGTTGTCTCTCAAATTCATCGCTCTCCAGGTGTCATTTTTTGTCATGATAAAGATGTGTATTCGAGCCGTATTATTCCGTATCGTGGAAGCTGGCTTGAGTTTGAAATTGATCAAAAAAAAGAATTAGTATATGCAAAAATAGATCGCAAAAAACGAATTTTAGGAACTCTTTTTTTACGTGCCTTAGGAATGGGGACGCGTGAAGAAATCATTAAAAGTTTTTATGAAACTGAAATAATTACGCTTTCCGATGACCGTAGTTTTAGGGAATCATTAGTTGGGAAGGTTCTTGCTAAGGCTGTTTTTATTGCCGATTCAGAAACGGGTGAAGATAAAAAACTTTTCAAGGCGGGCGAGAAGCTTCATCCGCATACAATAGATGAACTGCTTTTGCAAAAAATCAAAACAATTGATGTTATCAAGTTTGACGGAGAGAATTCTCTTAATTCCCAAATTATTATTAATTGTTTTGAATGGGAAGAAATCCGCTTTTCATCAGAAAATTCTGCCTCGGATGAGCCAACTCGAGAAGAGGCAATTTCTGCTGTTTATTCTGTGTTGATGCCGGGCGAACCCATTACGGTTGAGTCAGCGGAAAAAGATTTGACAACGATGTTTTTCTCAACTCGTCGTTATGATTTAGGCCGAGTTGGACGTTATAAATTAAATAAAAAATTCAATTACGCTGAGTCAAATTACGAGTTTAAAGATCCCACTGATGCAACATTGATTAATCAGGATATTACTTCAACGATGAAGCATCTTATTAAAGTGTATGCAGGCTATGAAAATCTTGATGATATTGATCATTTGGGCAATCGTCGTATTCGTTCTGTTGGTGAGCTTTTAACGAATCAGTTGAAGCAATCTTTTAGTCGAATGGAGCGGATTGTAAAAGAGCGCATGAGCATGAAAGAAACTGACACGATGAAGCCACAGGATTTAATTTCTATTAAGCCGATTGTTGCTTCTATTAAAGAGTTTTTTGGTTCAAGCCAGTTGAGTCAGTTTATGGATCAGGTAAATCCGTTGGCAGAACTTACCCACAAAAGAAGATTAAATGCATTGGGCCCTGGAGGTCTTTCACGTGATCGTGCAGGCTTTGAGGTTCGTGATGTTCACTATACGCATTATGGTCGAATGTGCCCGATTGAAACGCCTGAAGGTCCAAATATTGGTCTTATCGTTTCTTTGGCGATTTATACTCGTGTAAATGATTATGGATTTTTGGAAGTGCCATATCGAAAACTTACGGACGGAAAGGCTTCTCAGGAAGTTGAGTATTTGTCTGCAATGGATGAGGATCGATACTATATTGGGCAAGCGTCTGTTCATTTAGATGAGAAGGGTGTTTTTCATACTGATCAAATTTCTTGTCGTCGCTATGGGGATTATATTACTCGCGAGCCAAAAGATGTGCAGTACATGGACGTCTCTCCAAAGCAAATTATTTCTGTTTCGGCAGCCTTGATTCCCTTTTTAGAGCATGATGATGCAAACCGTGCATTGATGGGCTCGAACATGCAACGTCAAGCAGTGCCTCTTTTATTCCCTGAGCCACCACGAGTTGGAACAGGAATGGAAGCAAAATGTGGCTATGACTCTGGTGTTTTAATTAAGGCAAAAAGAGCTGGCGATGTTGTGTGGGTTTCTGCTGAAGAAATTCGCGTTAAGCCAACAACGCAAAAGCATGCTGATGATTATGATGTTTATCCTCTTTTTAAATATCAGCGAACGAACCAAGATACGTGTTATCATCAAAAACCGATTGTTAAATTGGGGGATCACGTTGAAGTTGGTGGTCTTATTGCTGATGGACCCGCAACTTTCAAAGGCGAGCTTGCCTTGGGTCGAAATATTTTAGTTGGATTTGTGCCGTGGAATGGCTATAACTATGAAGATGCTATTTTGATTTCACAGCGCGTAGTAAAAGAAGATATGTTTACCTCGATTCACATAAAGGAATTTATTACTGAAATTCGTGAAACAAAACTTGGCCCTGAGCGAATTACGCGTGATGTGCCAAATACGAGCGAGTCAACTTTAGAAAATCTTGATAGCGAAGGTGTTATCCGCGTTGGGGCAAAGGTTCGATCTGGCTCGATTTTGGTTGGAAAAGTTACGCCAAAGTCAGAAACTGAGACAACGCCTGAGTTTAAGTTGCTTAACTCAATTTTTGGTGAAAAAGTTAAAGAAGTTCGCGATTCTTCCTTGCGTGTTCCGCATGGAGTTGAGGGAACGGTTATTGATATTCAACGACTTCGTCGATCTGAAGGGGATGATTTAAATCCTGGCGTTGATGAGTTGGTCAAAGTTCTTATTGCAACAAAGCGAAAGCTTCGTGAGGGCGATAAGATGGCTGGTCGTCATGGTAACAAAGGTATTGTTGCCCGTATTTTGCCTGAAGAAGATATGCCGTACCTAGAAGATGGCACGCCACTTGATATTTGTCTTAATCCACTTGGTGTTCCTTCTCGGATGAATATTGGTCAGATTATGGAATCAGAGCTTGGTCTTGCAGGGCTTTACTTGAATGAATGGTATGAGTCTCCTGTATTCCAGTCGCCAACGAATGAGCAAATTGAAAATAAATTAATGGAAGCGGGCTTTAATGCAAACTCAAAAGCAATTTTGCATGATGGAAAAACTGGGCAGGCTTTCGAAAATCCTGTTTTTGTTGGGGTAATCTACTTTATGAAACTCCATCACTTGGTTGATGATAAAATGCATGCTCGCTCAACAGGGCCGTACTCTCTTGTTACGCAACAGCCGCTTGGTGGTAAAGCACAGTTTGGTGGACAACGTCTTGGTGAAATGGAAGTTTGGGCACTTGAAGCGTATGGGGCAGCAAATAACTTGCAAGAATTGTTGACTATTAAGTCTGATGATATGACTGGTCGCTCAAAAATCTATGAGGCAATTGTTAAAGGTGAGTCATCAACAACAGCGGGCGTTCCAGAAGCGTTCAATGTTTTGGTTCAAGAATTGCGCGGTCTTGCATTAGATTTTACAATCTATGATGCAAAAGGCAAGCAAATTCCTTTGACAGAGCGTGATGAAGAGATGATTACGAAGGCTGGCTCTAATTTTTAATTTTAGAAATAGCTGCTATTAAAAAAATATCGTAGATTTTGCCTGACAGGTAAAACAAGGAGACATATATGCGTGATATACAGGATTTTGACAGCTTGATGATTAAGCTTGCTTCCCCAGAGACCATTCGAGCATGGTCATACGGTGAGGTAAAGAAGCCTGAAACTATAAATTATAGAACATTGCGTCCTGAAAAAGAAGGACTTTTTTGCGAGCGAATTTTTGGAACAACAAAAGAATGGGAATGCTATTGCGGAAAGTTCAAATCAATTCGTTATAAAGGCGTTATTTGCGATCGTTGTGGTGTTGAAGTTACTCATTTCAAGGTTCGCCGAGAGCGCATGGGGCATATTGAACTTGCCGCTCCTGTTTCTCATATTTGGTATTATCGCTCAGTGCCTTCTCGTATGGGACTTTTGCTTGATTTAAAAGTTGCAGATCTTCGGTCTGTGCTTTATTATGAAAAATATATCGTCATTGATGCAGGTGATACCGACCTTAAAAAAATGCAACTCCTTAATGAAGATGAATATTATGAGTCATTGGAGCGTTATGGCGGATCTTTTTCTGCAGGAATGGGTGCTGAAGCGGTTAAAATGCTTCTTGAAAATCTCAACCTTGATGAGCTTGCTGCAGAACTTCGTTCAAAAATGATTGAAAAGGGTGCAAAAAGTGATAAGCGCCTTTTGAAACGCATTGAAATTGTTGAAAATTTCCGTTCTTCTCCTAATAAATGTTCGTGGATGATTTTGGATGTTATTCCTGTTATTCCGCCTGAGTTGCGACCAATGGTTCAGCTTGATGGAGGGCGTTTTGCAACTTCAGACTTAAATGATTTGTATCGTCGGGTTATTAATCGAAATAATCGACTAAAGCGACTTATGCAGCTGAATGCTCCTGATATTATTATTCGTAACGAAAAGCGAATGCTACAAGAAGCCGTTGATGCATTGTTTGATAATTCAAAACGGAAAAAAGTTGTAAAAGGTGCGTCAAATCGTCCTTTAAAATCAATTTCTGATATGCTTAAAGGAAAACAAGGGCGTTTTCGTCAAAATTTGCTTGGAAAGCGTGTTGATTATTCTGGACGTTCAGTAATCGTTGTTGGTCCAGAACTTAAGTTGTGGCAGTGTGGACTTCCAACAAAAATGGCTTTGGAATTATTTAAGCCATTTATCATGAAAAAACTTGTAGACAAAGAAATTGTCTTCAATATAAAAAAAGCGAAAATTCTTGTTGAGCAAGAAAATGCCGAGGTATTTGCCATTTTGGATGAGGTTGTTCGTGAGCATCCTGTTATGCTTAACCGTGCTCCCACTTTGCATAGACTTGGTATTCAGGCATTTGAGCCTGTTCTTGTTGAGGGTAAGGCGATTCGCTTGCATCCTCTTGTTTGTCATGCATTTAATGCTGACTTTGACGGGGATCAAATGGCAGTTCATGTGCCGTTGACACAGGCTGCACAAATGGAATGCTGGACGCTCATGCTTTCTGCTCGAAATCTTTTAGATCCTGCAAATGGAAAAACCGTTGTGTATCCGTCTCAGGATATGGTTTTGGGAATTTATTATTTAACAAAAATTAAGCCGTCAGCAAAGGGAACGGGAAAGCGTTTTTGCTCAATGAGCGAGGCAATTTTAGCGGCAGAGTCAAAAAGTATTGATTGGCAGGCAGAAATTAAAGTTCCGATTACTAAAGATCCGTATAATGGCACGTTAGTTTCTACTACAGCGGGCAGGCTCATGTTTAATGATGAGATGCCAGAGACAGTTGAGTACGTGAATGAGCTTTTAGGTGATAAAGAGTTAAAGCGCCTTATTGAAAAGGTTTATAACGAGCAAGGTTCTTGGCTTACGGTGCAAATGCTTGATGCAATTAAGGCTGTTGGCTATAAATATGCAACCTTTTTTGGTGCAACCATTTCTATGGATGATATTCTTATTCCGCATGAAAAAACTGAAATGATGGAAAATGCGAATAAAGAGGTTGAAAGCATTCAAAAGCAGTACCATCAAGGACATATTACTCAGGATGAGCGCTACAATCGTGTTGTTGAGGTTTGGTCAAAAACAAATGAAGAGCTCACCAACATAATGATGAAAAATCTTGAGCAAGATAAAGATGGATTTAATACGATTTACATGATGGCAACCTCTGGTGCTCGTGGTAGTCGTAATCAGATTCGTCAGCTTGCGGGAATGCGTGGTTTGATGGCAAAACCAAACGGCGATATTATTGAGCTTCCTATTCGTGCAAACTTTAAAGAAGGACTTTCGGTTATTGAATTCTTTATTTCAACAAACGGTGCTCGAAAAGGTCTTGCTGATACGGCTCTTAAAACCGCAGAAGCTGGGTACTTAACTCGTCGTTTGGTTGACATTGCACAAGATGTTGTTATCAATGAGGATGATTGTGGAACGATTAACGGAATTGAATACTCAGCAATTAAAGACGGTGAGGAAATCATTGAGTCTTTGAGAGATAGAATTGTTGGAAAGTTCACTTTAGAGCGAGTTATCCATCCTATTACCGAAGAAGTACTTTGCGATGTAAATGAATACTTGACCGATGAGCTTGCAGACAAAATTGATGCCGCTGGTGTTGAAAAAGTGAAAATGCGAACCGTTTTGACGTGTGAATCTCGTCATGGTGTTTGCTGTAAGTGTTATGGGCGAAATCTTGCACAAAATCGTGTAATTGAAATTGGTGAAGCGGTTGGAATTATTGCCGCACAATCAATTGGTCAGCCGGGAACGCAGCTTACTATGCGTACTTTCCATATTGGTGGAACGGCGACAAAAATTAGCGAAGAAAATAGAATTGTGCTAAAATTCCCTGTTTTGATTAAGGAAATTGCGGGAACGCACGTTAAAATGGGCGATGCTGACTTGCTCTTCACGCGTAAAGGTTCTATGACTATTAGCCGTATTATAGAAGAATATACCGTTGAAAAGGGAGCAAAGCTTTTTGTAGAGGATAATAGTCGGATTTTGAAAGATGCTCCGTTGTATGAAGTAAATGGCAAGCAGGTTCTTTCTCCTCAAATTGCGTTTGTAATTGTCCGCGGTGATAAGATTTATCTTTTGAACCAAGATCAAAAAATTGAAATTAAAAACGGCTCAAACGTTATTGTCAAAGAAGGCGATATTCTTGCCGCTGATCAAACAATTGCGACTTTTGACCCCTTCTCTGAGCCAATTATTGCCGAAGTAAATGGGTATGTCCATTTTGAGGACATTATTCCAGGTTCAACATTGAGTGAAGAGCTTGATGAGGAGACAGGAAATATTGAAAAACGCATTAGCGAGCTGAATCTTGATACTAAGCAGCCACGCGTTTTGATTACTGACGAGGCTGGTAACGAGCAAGGAAGTTATTATCTTCCTGGTGGATCGTACTTGCTTGTTGAAGATAATCAAAAAATTACCGCGGGAACGACGATTGCAAAAATGCTTAAAGAGTCTGCAAAAACTAAGGATATTACTGGTGGTTTGCCTCGTGTTGCTGAGCTTTTTGAAGCGAGAAAGCCAAAATCTCCAACGGTTCTTGCCCAAATTTCTGGAACAATTCAGTTTAAGGGAATTACTAAGGGTAAGCGAGTTGTTGTTGTTGAGGATAAATACGGTAAAAAATTTGAACATCAAGTTCCAATGACAAAACGGTTGCTTGTGCGAGATGGAGATAGTGTTGTTGCAGGTGAAGAACTTTGCGATGGCTCGATTAATCCGCATGATGTGCTTGCAATTTCTGGTGAAAATGCACTGCAAAATTACTTAATGGATGAAATTCAGCAAGTTTATCGAATGCAGGGGGTTAGCATTAATGACAAGCACATTGGTGTTATTGTTCGCCAAATTTTGCGTAAGGTTGAAATTGTTGCCGTAGGCGATACGCGTTTTATTTACGGGCAGCAAGTTGATAAGTATAAATTCCATGAAGAAAATAAGCGTGTTATAAGTGAGGGTGGACAGCCAGCTATTGCTCGGCCAATGTTCCAAGGAATTACCAAAGCATCGCTTAATATAGATTCATTTATTTCTGCAGCTTCTTTCCAAGAAACAACGCGAGTTTTAACAAATGCAGCGATTGCAGGAATTTCTGATACTTTGCGTGGCCTCAAAGAAAACGTTATTATTGGTCATCCAATTCCAGCAGGAACGGGAAGTCCACATTATAAAAATATTCGTTTGTTTGATGCGGATGCTAAGGACTTGGATGAAGAGATGCAACAAATTCTTGATAAGCGAAAGCTTGAAGAAGAGCAAGAGCTTGTTGCTAGTGATAGTGGTTTTACTAAAGAGATGGAAGATTAATCTTTTGAGTAATAGAATTTCAAAAAAACATCAGTTTTGATGAATTTCTGTTACTTGAAAATGCAATCAGGGCATTTCTCTATTGCATAATTATTCTTTTTATAGTAGACTGTACCGATAATTTGCTGTTTTACAGTTAATTCTCCGTAGTGCTGACGGATAATAATAGGAGTAAAGGCTCATGCCTACAATTAATCAATTAATTCGACAGGGTAGAAAAGCGAGTGCTAACCGAACTAAGTCTCCTGCTTTACAATCTTGTCCACAAAAACGTGGGGTCTGTACACGTGTTATGACACAAACCCCTAAAAAGCCAAATTCGGCTTTGAGAAAGGTTGCTCGTGTTCGCTTGAGCAATGGCATTGAAGTTTCTGCATACATTCCAGGTATTGGCCATAACTTACAGGAGCATTCAGTTGTTCTTATTCGTGGAGGTCGTGTTAAAGATCTTCCTGGTGTTCGTTACCATATTATTCGTGGAACAAAAGATGCTTTGGGTGTTGAAGATCGAAAACGTGGTCGATCTAAATATGGTGCAAAAAGGCCAAAGGCATAAGGGTAAATAAATGGGAAGAAAGAATAAATCCGTTGACAGAGCTTTATTGCCTGATCCAAGATATAACAGCGTAGTTGTTTCAAAATTTGTTTTAAGAATGATGCTTGATGGAAAAAAAGCTACGTGTTTTAAAATTGTTTATGAAGCTATTGAAAAACTTAAAGATAAAACGCCAAAAGAGCCAATTGAAGTTTTTATGCAAGCACTAGATAATGTAAAGCCAATGGTTGAGGTTAAGTCTCGTCGTGTTGGTGGTGCAACCTATCAAGTTCCAATTGAAATTAGAGATGCTCGACGTGAAGCACTTGCAATGAGATGGATTATTGCTGCTGCTCGAAATAAAACTGGTCGAGGGATGAGCGATCGTCTTTCTGCTGAGTTGCTTGATGCATTCAATAGTACAGGAACTGCATACAAGAAAAAAGAAGATACCCACAAAATGGCAGAAGCAAATAAAGCTTTTACTCATTTCCGCTGGTAGATTTTATTTATTCATACGAATGAAATTACACTGGGGTTTTAACTTAAAATCTCAGTGTGATCGGAACCTTAAGAAAAGTGATTTTCTTAAGGTTTTTTTATTAGCTAATCTTTTTGCGATTTTGGAGCATGATGGGATACATAGAACTTTTATTTATTGCAATTGGTTTATCAATGGATGCCTTTGCTGTTTCTATTTGCAAAGGTATTGCCACAAAAAAACTTTTTGTAAGCCACTATTTAAAAGCAGGCCTCTGGTTTGGACTTTTCCAAGCAATTATGCCCTTAATTGGATTTTTAATCGGTTCAATATTTGAAATGTATATATCGCTTTTTGACCATTGGATTGCTTTTGTTTTGCTCGGTTTGGTTGGTGCAAAAATGCTCAAAGAATCTTTTTCCACTGATACTGAGCAACCTACTAATTCTTTTAACGTTAAGACTATGCTTTTTCTTGCAATTGCAACAAGTATTGATGCTCTTGCAGTTGGTATAACTTTTGCTTTGCTGCCTAGTGTAAACATTCTTTTTGCTGTTTTGTTTA
>JBOFSR010000112.1:0-31199 GCA_051651645.1 Treponemataceae bacterium
AGAGTGGAAAAGTGATGATGAGAGTGTCGCAAAGGTAAATAAAGCAGGGGTAGTTGAGGCTGTTGGAGGTGGGAATGCAGTGATTACAGGAGTTGCAAAAAATACGTCTGATGTATCGAAGTCGACGGTGAGCGTACCTATTACGGTTAGTGTGCCTGTATTAAAAGTGGCGTTTGATGAAGTTGGGACTTTTGTTGGTAAAAGTATGAATCATGTAATAGAAGCAAGTATTACACCTATAGATGCAACAGAGGATGAAGTTACAAAGATAGAGTGGAAAAGCTCAAATGAGAGTGCAATAAAAGTAGTTGGCCGTGGACGAAGAGGAACTCTTACTGTTGTAGGTGAGGGTAGCTCAGTCATAACAGCATCAATACCAGAAACGAATGTAAAGGCTGAATACATTGCTTTTGTTGTTAATGAGGGAAGTGGAAATACTGAAAGTAGTGTGATCTTGCCGTTAGATTTGACAATGACCGTTGGAGAGACATGGCCAGAGTCTGGTGTAATAAAAGGTGATAATATAACCAGTGATACGCCATCGGTAGTATCTTTTTCTGGAAAGAAACTATCTGCCCATAAAAAAGGTAGTGCTGTTATTTCGTACTACGAGAATAAGAAAAAAAAGACATGTGCCGTAACGGTAAAAGAAGCAGAAGTTATTGTAGATGGTATTCAAATTACAACGCCACAACCAATTATTCTTGATTATATGAGTTCACCAACTATGCTGTTAGAGGCGTATGTGAGTGTTTTAAGTGGGGTTGCTCCAAAGATTGAGTGGACATCTTCAGATATGAATGTAGCTCAAGTTGATAGAAGTACTGGATTTGTGACAGCGAACTCTGCTGGGCATACTAACATTACGGCAAAAGCTGGAGGAAAAGAAGCTACTTGTGACGTGCACGTAGTGATATTAACAGAGAATATTTTGTTACTTTCAGAGAGTTTTGTAAAGCTTGAAAAAGATAGTGAGTACACAATAAATACTCGAGTTTTACCATCGAATGCAACAGATACTACTGTTTTATGGGAAAGTGAAAATCCCAGTATTGCAAGTGTTGATGAGAGAACAGGAACGATTACAGCACATAGTGTTGGAGGGACGACTATGTGGGGAAGATCAAAAGATGGTAGATCTGAAGTGAGTTGTACGGTTGAGGTTCATGTTCCGGTAAAAACAATAACGATAACTCCAAAACTAAGTAGTATGCTTGTTGGTGAAGAAATTCAGTTAGAAGCGTTAGTAAGTCCATCCGATGCAACTACTGCTGTTGTTTCATGGCACAGTAACAATACTGGTGCTATAAGCGTTGCTAATGGAAAGATAAAAGCCTTGAAGAAAGGAAGTTCCTTAATACGAGCAGAGTCAACAGATGGATCAGGTGTGTTTGATGAAATTCGTATTAATGTAGAATCTATTTCGGTTACAGGACTTGATTTAGATGAAAGTAGGCTGTATATGGCAGCTGGAGATCGAAAACAAATTAATGCAAAAATAATACCAGAGAATGCATCAAGTAATAAAATTAACTGGAAAAGTAGTGATATACGAGTTGCTGAGGTAGAGGATAATGGTCTTGTAATTGCCAAAACTGCTGGAAGTACAACAATTAGTGCAACAACTGAGGATGGAAATTATAGGCAAACATGCGTAGTAACTGTTAGTGCAAATCGTATAGAAGTGTCAGATGTCACAGTAAGTAAAAATATTACTTATCTGATAGTTGGGGGAAAAGAGCAGTTGAGTGCCATGATTATTCCTCATAATGCAACGAATCAAAGTCTTGAGTGGAAAAGTGATGATACGAGGATAGTTGAAGTGATAGGGAATGGACTCTTAGAAGCAAAGGCTGTGGGATCGACGACTGTTCGAGTGAGAGTAGGGGGATTTGAATCAAGCTGTGAAGTATTCGTAAGTAATACTTCTGTAGGGGTAAAAGGTGTTTGTCTTAATAAGAGAGAAACCAGTCTACAGGTAAATGGTAGTGAACAATTGGGCGTAATGCTTGTGCCATATAACGCGACTAATCAAGATGTAACGTGGAAAAGTAGTAGTGAAGGAGTTGCGATAGTTGATAAAAATGGTTTAATTACAGGGATATCACAGGGATTTACAACGATAACTGTTCGAAGCAACGATGGTGGCTATGAGGATAGTTGTTATGTGATTGTAGAACAAAGAGCAATCCCTGTTGTAGGTGTTTCAATAAATAAAAAGAATACAGCGATTAGAGTAGGCCGAGCTGAGCGATTGATTGCAGATATTAACCCTGTGTACGCGACAAGTCAAAATCTTAATTGGAAAAGTGATGATGATAAGATTGCAACTGTTACTCAAGGTGGGCAGGTATTAGCACATACGGTAGGAAGTACGAGAATTAGAGTAACAACGGTGGATGGAAGTAAAACTGATTATTGCGATGTAAGTGTTGTTGGTGGTGGAAGTAATGTTTCAAGTGTTACCCTTGATAAATCTACTTTATTGCTTAGACCTGAAGAATCTCAAAGCTTAGTAGCAACGATTAGTCCACCTAATGCGATAAATCAACAGTTGTACTGGAAAAGTAGTAATGATTATGCTGTAAAAGTTGATTTAGCAGGTCGTGTTATAGCAAAGTCTCTAGGATCGGCTATAATCACTGTTTCTTTAGAAAATGGTCAAGTCATGGATACATGCAGCGTTAAGGTATCACTTTTTGTTACAAGTGTTGAGCTTAATAAAAAAACTCTTGAGTTAGAAAGAGGTGAGGTATCAAAAGCGTTAGTTGCACAGGTTAAGCCAAATAATGCAACAGATAAAAAAGTGAAGTGGACAAGTGAAGATACCAAAGTAGTTGAAATTGATGAAAATACAGGAGAGATGACGGCACTGTCAGGAGGCGTTAGCATTATTCGAGTAGAGGCCCTTGATGGAAGTGGAAAGATGGATGAATGCGAGGTTCTTGTTGTTATTCCTGTAACAGGTGTTACTATACGTCCAAAACCTGTAGTTATTGAAGTTAATAAGAGTGTGTCGTTGTATGCAGATGTTAAACCAGTTGACGCGAGCAAACAGGGTGTGAAGTGGGATTCTGAAGATAAAGGAATTGCAGACGTCGATGTGCTCGGACGAGTAACAGGATTTGCGTCAGGAAAAACAAGAATTTTTGTTACAACTGATGATGGATTGTTAACAGATTTTTGTGATGTTGAAGTAGTCGTTTTTGCAACAGGAGTTACCCTCAATGAGACGGAGCTTAAATTAAGTAGAGGATCGCAATATGCAAAACTTTCTGCAGTTGTTTCTGGAGATCCAACTATTAAGAGTGTTGTCTGGAGCAGTAATAACGAAGACTCTGTATCTGTTAATCCTAAAACAGGTGTATTAAAAGCAGAAAGTCAAGGTTTTGCTGTTATTCGAGCAACCACTACTGATGGAAGTGAGCTTTTTGATGAATGTAATGTAGAAGTTGTCGTTTCTGTTACGGGAGTACGCATTGATGGTGATACTTTTGGCTTCCTTATAGGAGAGAAATTTTCACTAACAGCTTCGGTGAGTCCTTCAGATGCAACAATTCCAGATGTTGAATGGAGTAGTCGTGATAATAATATTGTATTTATTGATAAGGAAGGAAATGCTGAAGCAAAATCTGTTGGGGATACTATAATAACGGCAACAACAGTTGACGGAAAAAAAACTAGTCGGCGTGATATTTCGGTTTATCCTATAGTTGCTGATGGTGTTGTTCTTAATAAAAATATTACTTATATGTCTGTTGGTAGCCAAGAGCAATTATTTGTGCGAACTGTCCCAGCAGGTATTACCGATTTAAAATTCCAATGGCATAGTGTAGATACTAGTATTGTAGATGTAGACCCTACAAATGGAAGGCTAACAGCAAAGAAGCCAGGAACTACTTTTGTTTCTGTAGTGGCAGATACTGGTGGGTACAGTGCAAGGTGTGAAGTAAATGTAGAATTTGAACCTGTTTTACTTGTAGATATGTCTTTGAATAAAGAGGTAACATATATTAGACGTAATGAAACAGAGCAATTAAAAGAGATTTTTGTTCCTTTTAATGTAACAGGTCAAAATGTAACTTGGAAAAGTAATAATCCAAATAGAGTTACTGTTGATGCTAGTGGTGTAGTAACGGGACTTGCTGTTGGAAGTGCAATAATTACCGCTACATCACAGAACGGTTCGCATCAAAGATCGTGTACTGTTAATGTTGTAGAAGATTCTGTTGATCTAACTCGTATACGCTTAGATAAAAATTCATTAACGATGAACTCGAACACTTTTAAACCGTTAGTCGTATCTGTTGAACCAGCAAATGCAACAAACCAAAATGTAACTTGGAGAAGTCTTGATGAGAAAATTGCTTCTGTTACTAAAAGTGGTGGTATAATAGCAAAAAGTGGTGGTACTGTTACAATTAGAGTTGAATCTGATGATAAATTACTGTTTGATGAATGTTTAGTTACGGTAAAACATGTTCCTGTAACTGGAGTATTTGTTAAATCTCAAACATTTATGGTTGTTGGGGGAACCGAAACTCTTACTGCAGTTGTTTCACCTTTCAATGCTTCAGATAAAAAAGTTTTATGGTCAAGTTCTCATCCAAGTTTTGTATCTGTTGATAGTGTAACAGGTCTTCTAACAGCAAAGCGTGCTGGTGTTGCTCGTGTGACTGCAAAAACGAGCGATGGAAATTATCGTTCTGAATGTGAGGTTAATGTTCTTGCTACAACTATTCCTTTACATGCTATAGACATTAAGAAAACAACATCTCTTCTCGTTGGTACGACAGAGTTGTTATCTGTATTTTTTGATCCAAATAATGCAACAAATCAAGCCTTAACTTGGAAAAGTAATAATGATGCTGTGGCTTCAGTAGATAAGGGCGGTTTGATTTCGGCACATACTAGCGGAACTACAAAAATTACAGTAACAAGTGCAGATGGTGGTTATAGCACGGTATGTAATGTAACAGTTAGTAATACTAATATACCTCTACAAAAATTGTCATTTAATGAGACTAATTACCGGTTAGATCCAGCTGATGAGCTTTGGTTGTATCCATTATATACTCCAAGCAATGCTACAAATCAAAGTGTAACATGGAAAAGTTCTAATACTCGGACTGCAGAAGTTGATGTACGTGGTTATGTTATTGCAAAAGCTGTTGGAGAGACCGAAATTACTGCAACAAGTGATGATGGAAAAGAAGCGAAATGTAATGTTACGGTATCCATTCTTCTTGAAGGAATAGAACTTTCTGAGACATCAAAAACGGTATATGTTGGGGAAGTGATTGACATTTCTGAAAACATGAAGTTTATTCCAGATAATGCTACAAGTAAGGATGTTAAATGGTGGAGTGGTCTTCCCTCTGTAGGGAAGGTGCTATCTGAGACAGAAGGAAAAGTAGAAGCACTTTCAGCAGGAACTGCAACAATTTATGTAGAAGCCTTAAATAAGGAAAAATCGCAAGCTTCTTTTACTCTTACCGTAAAAGAGCCTGTAAAAAATATTCAGATTGATCCTCCGTCGGCAGCTGTTGAGATTGGTAAAGAAATATCTTTGAGGGCAATTGTTAATCCAAGTAATGCCAGCAATAAAGAGGTTACATGGAGTATTGATGAAGCTAGTAGTACAGGTAAAGCAACTTTTGTAGCAGATGGTATTCTAAGAGGGGATGAAAAAGGAAGTGTAAAAGTTCTTGCAACATCAAAAGATAATCCAGAGGTAATAGGTGAAAGTCTTATTGAAGTTCTTTATATATATCCAGAAATGATAAAACTAGATACTGGTATTGAGTATATGGCAATCAATGATACGCGTCGTTTATTTGTAGGTTTTATACCCAAAAATGCAACAAATAAGAAGGTTGAGTGGAGCATTAATGAAGCTGAAAGTACAGGTAGTGTAACTTTATCAAAAGATGGTGTAGTAACTGCAAAAAAAGAAGGCAAGGTTGTAGTTGTTGTAACTGCAGAAGATAAGGGTATGGATGGATCATACGATTATTCCGATAAGTGTGAGATTTACATTGGAAAAAATTCTGTAATAACAAATAATATTTTTATGAATAAAGATGTTACTTATACTACCGTTGGTGGCACTGAGCAGTTAAGAGTTATTTTTGATCCGCATAATGTAACAAATCAAGAAGTTACATGGTCAACTAGTAGATCTTCGGCAGTAGAGGTAGATAGAGCTGGTGTTATAACAGGAGTTTCTGTTGGCGAGGCTATTATTACAGCAAAATCGAGTCAAAATGGTAAAAAAATAGCTTCTTGTCTTGTTAAAGTTCTTGCTAATGAGGTTCCATTAATCAGTTTCAGCATCGAAGAAGAGAATCTTCGACTAGATCCAAATGCGTCATATGTACCAAAGGTGGTGTTTAGTCCTCAAAATGCAACAAACCAAAATATTGAGTGGACTGCATCATCAACTCCAAGTTATGTATCTGTTGATAGAGTTAGCGGATTGATACGAGCAGGATCTGAAGCTGGAAAATCATCTACTGTTACGGCAACTTTGGTTGATGGAAAAACTGGCGTATCTACTGAGTTTGCTGATACTATCGATGTTGAAGTATCTACTCTTGCTACGGCAATAACCGCTTCACCTTCAACGATTGTATTACGACTTGGTGATATTAACGGACAGTCTGTTTTCTTAAAAGAAGGTTGGGGTGTTAAATTTAATCCAGAGAATACAACAGATGAATCTCATACCTTCTCAAGTAGTAGACAAGACGTAGCTTCTGTCACCCTAGATGGTACTGTAGAAGCAGTAAGTGGCGGTGTTACAGTTATTACTATAACTGCAACAGATGGTAGTGGGGTTTACACGGAATCTACTGTAAGTGTTGAAACTCCTGTTACTAAGGTTGAGATTTTTAATGACGGTGCAAATATTACTGATGGTTTGATATCTCTTGAAGTAGGGCATACTACAGAGCTAGTAGCAAAAGTTCTTCCAGACGATGCAACACATCAAGGTGTTGAGTGGAGCATTGATCCTGATGATAAAGCGATAGCTTCTATAAGTGCAAATGGTAGGTTGAAAGCTCTTTCTGAGGGAGAGGCACGCATTATATTAGAATCCACTGATGGAGATATACGTGCCACTTGTAAGGTAAAAGTAGCACGTATTGGAACAGGTGGTGTGGAGCTCTACAAAAATGTAACGCATATCGCAGTTGGTGGAAAGGAACGACTGACTTATAGAGTTTTCCCTGAAAATGCTACAGATAAAGAAATTACTTGGTCAGGTAATGATGATGCTATTGCTTTTGTTGATGCAGATACGGGTTTGATAACCGCTGTTACTCCAGGTGTTATAGAAATAGTTGCAAAACCTGTAGCTGGAGGAACTTCAGCCTCTTGTAAAGTCTATGTTTCTGATAAAAAGGTGTTTGCAAAGGGTTTGAGTATGAATAAGACAGAAACAAACTTGCTTGTTGGTAAAACAGAACACTTAGGTGCAATTTTTAATCCGTTTAATACAACAGACCAAGAGTTGCATTGGGAAAGTGGCAATGCCTCTATTGTAGAGGTCTCAGATTCTGGTGTGGTAAAAGGTATTACCGCTGGTAGTACAACTATTACTGCAAGAACACTTGTTGGCGGTTATACTGCAACTTGTAGGGTAACTGTTGCATCAAGAGAAGTTCCTGTAACAAAATTTGAAATAGCGGAAAAAAATTACCGAGTTGATCCTTTTACAGCCTTGTTGTTACGACCTACTATCTCTCCCTTGAGTGCAACAGACCAATTTATTGAGTGGTCAAGTGATGATAGAGAGGTTGCAACGGTAGATAAATATAGTGGTTTAGTAACTGCACACAAACAAGGACCAGTAAAAATTACCGCAAAGCTTATAAATTCTAGTTTAGAAACACAAGTTTGTGATATTGACGTTTCTATTCTTTCAACGGGTGTAACGCTTACACCAGCTACACACGAACTGTATAAAGGTGAGACTTACTCTGATTGGAAGTATACTGTTAGTCCTTCAGAGGTTACAAATAAGGACGTTACATGGAGTAGCGATGATGAGAAAGTAGCAACCATTGATAAAGATACGGGTGAATTAACAGCTGTGGAGGGTGGAAGTGTAACTATTACGGCAACTGCAGCAGATGGTACTGGTAAAAAAGCTACGAGTACAGTAAAAGTGCTCGTTCGAGCAGAGAGTATTGTGTTAAAAGATAAACCTCCAAAATTAGAACTTGACGATACTTTCTCTGCTTGGACGTATGAAATTTTACCTAAAAATACAACAAATAAAAGTGTTGAATGGACGGTAGATGATTCGACTGTGCTAGAGATAAACTCATCTACTGGTAGAATAAAAGCTATAGGAAAAGGTGTTACACTTGTTACTGTTACAGTAAAAGATGGTGAAGTAACAGATTCTTGTGAGGTACGCGTATCTGTTCCTGTTGATAAGGTAACTGTTTCTCCAAAATCGTTAGAGTTTGATATTAGAGCTACAAGGCAATTAACGGTTGAGGTTTCCCCTGAGAATGTTTCAGATTCTTCTGTTGTATGGTCTATTGACCCTGACTTTCCTGAAGATGTTGTATCTCTTACTCAAACAGGTAAAATAACTGCCCTTAAAGCGGGTGCAACAAAAGTTAAAGTTAGCACAACTGATGGATTTAAATCGGATTATTGCGATATTGTTGTTTCTGATGTTAACACTAAAAATATAGAAACAAAGTGGGAATTTGGCGTTTGGATAAAAGATGACGGTCGGTTATATAGCTGGGGTGATAATGAAGCATCGCAACTTGGACGTGAACCCAATCAAAATACACCTGATAACCTTCCATCGCAAGTAGCTATGCCTGAAGGTGTGTCTGCTTGGGAGAGTGTTTCTGCAGGTGCTAAACATGGTTTAGCAATTGGATCTGACGGACAATTATATAGTTGGGGTGATAACTCATACTCTCAACTTGGACGATCAGGTGAAGCAGATAAACCTGCAAAAGTTCCTTTACCAGAAGGTGTAACTCGATGGGAAAGTGTTTCTGCAGGTGGATATCATAGTTTGGCTCGCGCTAATGATGGTCATTTATATGCATGGGGACGTAATAAGGAAGGACAGCTTGGTCTTGGTGGTTTAGAAGGAAATGCTAGCGTTCCTACAAAGGTTTCATTCCCTACAGGTGTAACTCAGTGGAAATCCTTTGTTGTAGGTCATTATCATACCTTTGCATTCGCAAGTAATGATAAATTGTATGCGTGGGGTAAAAATGATAAAGGACAGCTTGGTATAGGATCTACTACGAGCACTGGTACGCCTACTGTAGTAACTCTACCTAGTGGTGTTTCTAAATGGAAGGCTGTTGCAGCAGGCGATGCTCACTCTTTAGCTGTTGATCAAAGTGGCAATGCATATGGCTGGGGTGATAATACTTATGGACAAATTGCTGATGCAACCACAAGTTCAAGAACTACTCCTAGCAAAATATCTTCTTTAAGTAAGATATCTAAAGTTGCAACTGGAGCTTGGTTCTCTATGGCTATTGACTCTGATGGAAAATTGTTTAGTTGGGGCCATAATGAATACGGTCAGCTTGGTCGTTCTACCGACGGTGATATTGTAAAGACTCCAGGTGCTGTTGAAAGTGCAGAAGGAGTGCTTAGGTGGATTAGTGTTTCTTCTGGATTGCGTCATACTGTGGCGTATGGTAATAATTCTAAAGCATACTCTTGGGGACAAAATATTAAAGGAGAACTTGGACGTGCTGTATCAAATGATCATGAAATGCCTTATGATAAACCTATTGCAGTAGGATCCTACCCTCCAGTAACGACTATAACCTTAAATCCCTCTACATCGACTTATAGTAAAAATGTAGGTGAAAGAATAGAGTTTGAGGCAAAAAGGACTCCAGATGTTGCAATAACGCCAATTTCATTTACTATTAATAATACTGGAATAACTGGAGAGGCTCATGGAGAAGATGTTATTCTCCGTGCGTGGGCAGGTGGTACGACAGCAGTTGCTGTAAAGGCTGATGATGGCACACAAACTTTAAATGTTACCATAACAGGGCTTGCATACAAACCTTCTCTAGCAACTTCTACTGTTGCACTTACTGGCTGGGGTACTCAGGCAGATAAGACAAAGCTTACTACTATTGCGAAAGAGTTACATGGCTTACGAGTAAATTCTATTGCCGTGGAGGCATTTAAGGATTCTTCTGATTTGCAAGAGGTACACATACCATCAAGTATAGAAAGGCTCGGTGAAGATTCTTTCCTTAATACACCAAATCTTGTAGATGTATTAATTGATAGTAGTAAAATTGCAAATTTAAAAGACAATTATTCTCAACTTTTTGCAGGTCTTAAGAGGGTGTATGTTAAAGATGGTATAAAGCTAGAAAGTAACAGTCATATAGCAAGAACGTTTAAGTATACAGGCAATTATCCTGCACGTGAAGGCTATACACTGTATAGAATAGAGTCGAAAATAGGGGCTATTAATATACAAAGAAAGGATAGAACAAGTAATAATGACTATATAACGAATACAAGGCAATTCATTTCTCCTACTGGTGATATGCAGTTAGAGCTTGCTTTTGCGAGCGATAGTGATAAAAATAGATTTCAAAATGAGGTAGTATGGTCATGTAGTAAAAAAGATATTATAACTATTGATGAAAAAACTGGATATATACGTGCTCTTAACAGGTATGGTCTAGCTTTCCTGACAGTTACTGCAAGTGTTCCATCAGAAGGAGTCTCGGTAAGCTTTGTTCTCGAGTCAGTGAATCTCGCTAATATTTTCTATCTAAACGACCAAATCTATGATGGTGTAAATAGCCTGTATCTAGAGATTGACGAAAATGGACACGTTCCTGAGAGAGATCGTAATGGTGTGTATGTTGGGGGCTACTCTTATGTTGTTCCGGAAGGAGAAACAGGAAAACCGCTTATTATTAAAAATAGCTGTGATACTACGATTGATGTGTTTTTATCCATGGAACAAAAAGCACAGATTTGGAGGGGTGATAGTGATGCTGCTGTGCGTGTAGTTGGCTCTGGTAAAGGTAGAATAAACTTACATCTATTCGTACGGGGGACAAATAATCAGAAGGATCCAGCCAAGGAAGATAAGAATGAAAACCATATGTTTGCCGGAATATCGTCAAAATATCCAGCTTTTGATGCTTCTGGGTATGAAGGTGGCGTTATGATAATTTTATACTCTAGCGTTCCTGATGGTACCTATGCTACGATTGGTTTTGCAGGAGGAAAAAATGCAAGTAAAGCTCTTTTTACTGGTAGAGTTGGCATTATGGCTTCTGTGCATGTAGAGAATCTCACTATAAGTTATGGCAGGCTACAGAACAAAGATAAAGGCGGCCTTGGCTTTCCCGTTAACCCTAAGCTTGAAAAAATGTCTATATATGATCATGATAAAGACCGCCCTCTAACACGGCTTAAATTTACAGGGAAACGCCCTTGGTAGTAATAGTGCTAGCGCAAACTTTTAAGTAGCTACAAACGTGTAAGATAGAGTTGCCTTGTGCAACTCTATCTTTTTTTATACAAAACTTCAGCTGGGGGGTGCCAATAATAAAAACAGTGCATGTTCTTTACTTTATTCTTGTAAACTGCTACAATAGATTGTATTAATTTTCAAAATGATTGTATGTATAAGGAAAAATAATGAGTGCAACATATTCAGCAAATAATATTCAAGTTTTAAAGGGCTTAGAAGCGGTTCGTAAACGTCCTGGTATGTATATTGGCTCAACAGGTCCTGATGGGCTTCATCACCTTGTATATGAAGTTGTTGATAACTCTGTAGATGAGGCACTTGCAGGCTTTTGTACGAACATCGTTGTAACGCTTGAAAAAAATGACTGGGTAACCGTTGAGGATAATGGACGGGGAATTCCTGTTGATATTCATCCTGTAGAAAACGTTAGCGGCTTGGAGCTTGCGCTTACAAACTTGCATGCAGGCGGAAAGTTTGATAAGTCGTCGTATAAGGTTTCAGGCGGATTGCATGGCGTTGGCGTCTCTTGTGTGAATGCTCTTTCTGTCAAGTGTGAGGCCTTTGTCTACCAAAAAGGCAAAACCTTTGTTCAAAAATATAATATTGGTATAGCAGAAGAGCCTGTAAAAGAAATTGGCACAACGGACAAGCAAGGCACAACCATTCGCTGGCAGGCTGACCCAACAATTTTTACCGAAACAACAACGTATCATTTTGATGTGCTTGCAAATCGCTTGCGTGAGTTGGCGTTCTTAAATAGTGGCATTACCATTACGCTTAAAGATGAGCGGCTCAGTCATCCAAAAGAGCAGGTTTTTTTCTTTGACGGCGGGATTAAGCATTTTGTTGCCTACCTAAACGAAAATAAAAATCCTGTGCATCCTGAACCATTGCTGATTACAGGCGAAAAAGACAGCATTATTGTTGAAGTTGCCCTACAGTACAATGATTCATACAGTGAAATTATGCTTTCTTTTGTAAATAATATTAATACTCGTGATGGTGGAACTCACTTGGTTGGATTTAAGTCTTCACTGACACGAGTGTTGAATGACTTTTTGAAAAAGTCAAAACTCGCAAAAAAAATGGAAGAAACACTTTCTGGCGATGACGTTCGAGAGGGCTTAACCGCAGTTTTATCCGTTAAAATACCCGAGCCACAATTTGAGGGGCAAACAAAATCAAAGCTTGGCAACAGTGAAGTTAAGGGAATTGTAGATTCTTTTGTAACCGAGCAGTTGACTATTTTCTTTGAGCAAAATCCCTCCGTGATTGAAAAGATTTTGGAAAAAAGCGTCCTTGCAGCAAAGGCTCGGCTTGCGGCTCGAAATGCACGAGAAGCAGCTCGTCGTAAAAATGCCCTTGATAGTGCAGGGCTTCCAGGAAAGCTTGCCGACTGCTCAGAAAAAGATCCGTCAAAGTGCGAAGTATATATTGTTGAGGGCGACTCAGCTGGTGGATCTGCAAAAGGTGGCCGCGACAGGCGTTTTCAAGCAATTCTTCCGCTTTGGGGAAAAATGCTCAACGTTGAGAAAACTCGCATTGATAAGGTTATTTCAAATGAAAAACTCCAGCCAATAATTGCATCCCTTGGGGCAGGACTTGGTACCGATATGAATATGGAAAAATTGCGCTACCATAAAATTATTATTATGGCTGATGCGGACGTTGACGGCTCGCATATTCGCACGTTATTGCTTACCTTTTTTTATCGCTATATGACTCAAATTATTGAAGGCGGCTATGTGTATCTTGCTATGCCTCCGCTGTATAAGGTTTCTTGGGATAAAAACGAAGAATATGCGTATGATGACGAAGAACGCGATCTTATTTTGTCAAAAATTACAAAAAGCCTTGATAAAGTAAAAATTCAGCGCTACAAAGGTTTGGGTGAAATGCAACCTGAGCAACTTTGGGAAACGACAATGGATCCTGCACGGCGAAAAATGAAAAAGGTGTATCTTGATGATGCAATTGAGGCAGATCGTGTTTTTACCACGCTTATGGGTGAGCATGTTGAGCCACGCCGTAAATTTATCGAAGAAAATGCTGTCTATGCAACGTTGGATGTTTAGTGAAACGTGGACGCAAAAACCCTTGATTTACTAGACTATACACGCATTCAAAGCGAAATTGCTTTTTTTTGTGTTAGTGAGCTGGGAAAGCGTCGTGTTCTTACGCGCCTGCCGTTCACTGATGCAAAAACAATTATTCAAAAAAAAGCTCTTTGTCGTGAAATTATGCAATGTTCAAATTCACGGCAGGGCTTTACCTTAAAATCCTTTCAAGATTGCACTGATATTTTTAACATTCTTCGTGTTGAGGGGGCAAGTCTTTCAATAGAAGAGATGTGTGACCTTGCCGATTTTTGCCTTGCTACACAACACTTTGTCTCTCAAGTCTCTGTATTACAAAAAGATTTTGACATTCAACAATTACAAGCGATTGCTGAAAATATTCCTTCTAGCTCCGATGCCCTTACTCTGATTACGGAGGTTGTGGATTTAAAAGCACGGGATATAAAAGATTTGCCTGAAATTAAGGCAATAAAAAAAAGCATTCGCTCGATTCAAAGCGACATTCAAAAAATTATAAAAAAATATACCACAGATGCATCCCTTGCTCATATTTTGCAATCTGATGTGCCAACAATTAGCGGGGATCGTCAAGTCATTGCGGTTAAGGCAAATTTTCAAGGCAGAATTAAAGGCATTGTGCATAAAGTTTCTCAAAGTGGGCAAACGCTCTACCTTGAGCCTGAACTCGTGGTGCAAAAAAATAACGAGCTGCTACAAGAAGAAAATCGATTGCACAGCACAATCCGTCGAATTTTACGCGATTTGACCGCGTCATTATTGCCGTTTTACAACAATTTTTGTGACGCCTATGAAATTATGGTAGACCTTGATACCGTTTTTTGTGGTGTTCGGTGGGGCATTGAGCATAATGCAACGCTCATTCTTAATCCTGCCCCCAAAGATAAAAATAAAATTATTCTTTTGCAAGCACGGCATCCACTTTTGAAATCAAAGGCAATTCCCATTGATATTAGGTTTTTTGATTCTAAAAAAGTGCTTATTATTACAGGCCCCAATGCAGGCGGTAAAACGGTTTCCCTCAAAACGCTTGCTCTTTTTGCCGCCCTCAATCAAACGGGCATTCCGCTCCCATGCTCTGACGAAAGCGTACTTCCTTTTTTTGATGCAATTTTTGCCGACATTGGCGACGATCAATCCCTTGATAACTCTCTTTCAACATTTAGCGCTCATGTAAAGCACCTTGCAATAATTACTAGCGAGGCTACAGAAAATTCCCTCGTCTTACTTGATGAACTTGGCAGTGGCACCGATCCTCAAGAAGGTGGTGCTCTTGCAATGGCCTTGCTGGATTTCTTTTTAGAAAAAAAATCCACTGTCATGCTTACAACTCACCAAGGCTGTCTTAAAAATTATGGTTATACCCATGATGCGTGTATGAATGCCTCTGTTGATTTTGATAATTCATCTCTTTTGCCCACGTATCGCATAATTATGGGCGTACCTGGTGAAAGCCATGCCTTTGATATTGCCATGCAAAATAATTTACCACAAACTATTATTGAAAAAGCACGTTCGTACATTGTAAACGAGCAAGTTGATATTTCTACCTTGATAACAGGACTTACAAATAAATATAAGGAAATTACTCAGCTTGAAGAATTTTTGCGTGAGCGTGAGCGAAGCCTTTTACAAAAAGATGATCGGCTTAACCAAAAGGAGCTAAAATTACAAGAGCTTGATTTGAGTTTGCATGGCTCGAGCGTCAATCAGTATAATCGCTTGTTAAATGAAAGCCGAAGCAAGCTTGAAAATCTTGTGCGTGAATTACGAGAGGGTGAAATTACTCGAGAGAAAACGCAGAAAGTAAAGGCGTTTATAAAAGCTGAGCAAGAAATTTTTGAAAATGAAGGCATTATAATAGAAGAAAAAACGCAAAATGTCTTAGAGAAAAAAAAGCGACAGTCGCATAAGGTGCAAAAACCAAAGGGTGCAAAGCAATCAGTTGATGAGCAAAAAATTGAGCGAATGCTAAAAGAATTGCAGTATACAAAAGTTTATCACGGTGAAAAACGTCCGCAAAAAAATGATGTTTGTGATCCTATTCTTGAAGTTGGCTGCAGTGTTCTTATTAATTCATCGCAGAAAAAAGGGATTTTGCTTCAAAAAAACAAGAAAAATGCTATCGTTCAGCTTGGCTCAATAAAACTTACGGTCAATATCAATGATTTACAGGCTA
Source organism: Treponemataceae bacterium (assembly GCA_051651645.1). Classification (GTDB taxonomy): domain Bacteria; phylum Spirochaetota; class Spirochaetia; order Treponematales; family Treponemataceae; genus JBOFSR01. The sequence continues at coordinate 15,794 of JBOFSR010000112.1, forward strand.
TTGCAAACAAGCAAGATCATTCTTTTTCTGTTGATTTGGAAACATCTCAATCATTTTCGCAAATTATGAGCGAGAAGGAAGTTTTTGTTATACAAGATGTTACGTATAAACTGCCTGCTTTTGAATTAAAAATTTTGGGGCTGCGATTAAATGACGCCTTACAGATTTTAGAGCAACAAATTGATTTGGCTTGCATTAAAAATTTAAAAAAATTTGCCATTGTGCATGGAAAGGGAGCGGGAATTTTACAAACAGGCGTTCAAAATTATCTTAAAAACCGCCATGAAGTTGCATCATTTTACTTTGCTCGCCCTGAAGATGGCGGTAGTGGTAAAACCTACGTTGAGTTGAGTGCTTTTTAATTTGTATTTTCTTGGACTTTTAACTCGGCGATTTTTTTTGTTAAAACCCTATCAAAAGCGTTTGCAAATTTGTTGCATTCCTTTTTCCCCAATTGGCTTGTTTTACTAAACGCAATGCCTGACTCTACTAATTGCATATTTAAATTTCGCATTGACAATTTTTCTTGAATATTACGCTGGTCAAAAATAGTTCCTCGGTCATTTAAGGTCACAATACCTTTTTCCACTAATAACGCAGCAAAAGGAATATCTCTTGTTATGACAATATCATTTTTGTCAGCATTGTCTACAATGTATAAATCAGCGGCATTGGCAGCGTCGTCGCATATAACCATGCTAAAAAGTTTATTTTTTTCAAAAGGGATGTTTCGATTTGCAACAAAAATACAAGGAATACTCAATCGCTTGGCAAATCGAATAATTAAATCTTTAATCGGAGTGGGGCAGGAATCTGCATCAATCCAAATAGAAAAATTTGATTTTTGAGGCATTTGACTCATAAAACAGAATCAATAGAATTAATCATTTTCAAAGTAAGTTTTTCTGCTTCAGCAAGTTCAACAGGTGATGAGGTACTAAAAGGAATATTGTTTTTTGTTATTATTTTTTGAATTTCATCGCTAAGCATCATGCCAGCTAAAATAGAAACACGAAGTGGATCACGAATGCCTGATGTTTTTTCTATCTCGGATACAGTTTTTTTGTAGCGGTTGTAGATTTCATCTAAATACGTTGATGTTTCTTCCGCTTGAATTGTAAAAGAGGTTCCTAAAATGTCAACTTTGAGGGTTCCTGATGCCATGAAGATTAAAAAATATCAAATTGTGAATTATTAGACTCAAAGGGCTTTTTTTCAGTCGCTTCATTTTCTTGCAGAGATTCAGAGCTTAGCAAAGAAGTCGTATAATTTTCACCTGAGTTAAAATCTGACTTAGCTTCTGCATCTGAAAAATCTTCATCTTGAACTGAAAGCTCTTCAACGGTGTTACCATGAAAAATTGAATTATCTGCATGAATTGTAGTGTTTTCAACTGCTCTGTCATGCAAAGGCTGATCATGTTGTTGTTCTGTATGATGCTGTGTTTGAACAAATTCTTTGTTAATTTTTTCTGAATTCTTTAACACAGTGTTTTCTACATCGGTCAAACGATTTAAAGCACTGATTATCCCTTGCTCAATTCTATCCTTATCGTGTTCGTAAACAGAAACGGATTCTTGCAAGTCGGCAACCTTTTGAACAAGTTGTTCATTCTGAATTACTAAATCACTATTAGATGATTTTAGCAAAGAATTTTCAGCCTGTAACTCAATAATACGGCTGATTGCGGTTTCAACTTTTTTTTCAAGTAATTGAATTTGATCAAGGGAAATCATTTTATGCTCCTAAAGCTTTTTTTGAAGCCTCAACAACTGCTTGAAAAGCTATAGGGTCTTCAATTGACATATTTGACAAAGCTTTTCTGTTGATAATAATACCAGCTTTATTAAGACCGTTTATAAAGCGTGAGTAAGTAATATTTTGTTCTCGGCAGGCAGCACTTAAACGGCTGATCCACAAAGATCTCATATCACCTTTTTTATCTCGTCTACCTACAAACGCATGAGTTAAAGCCTTGACAACTGCATCTTTTGCAGCTTTAAAGTTAGTTCCTCGTCTGCCTCTAAAACCTTTTGCCAGTTTTAGAATTTTCTTACGACGATTTTTTCGTTTTGTTCCATCTATTGCTCGTGGCATAAATAATTTCTCCTTCTATCTAACCATACGGTAACATTTGTTTTCTTACTTTTTTTGAATCAGCTTCACTTAAAATTCCAGAAGCACGTAAATGTCTTTTACGTTTTGTTGATTTTTTTGTAAGAATGTGGCGAAGATTCATCTTCTTGTATTTAACTTTACCTGTTCCAGTTAAAGAAAACCTTTTTGCAGCACATCGCTTTGATTTCATTTTCGGCATAATTTTCTACCTCGTCATTTTTTTACTTTTGGACTTAATACCATAGACATAAAACGCCCTTCCATAGAAGGTTGTTTTTCCATTACATATCCGTCTTCAAGTCTGTTTAATACTTCTTTAAGAACAACTAAACCAAGTTCAGTATGAGCAAGCTCACGTCCCCGAAAACGTACAGTTACCTTTACTTTGTTTCCCTCAGCAAGAAATTCTCGAATATGCTTTGATTTAAATTCAATATCGCCACCAGCTATTTTTGGTTGCATACGAATTTCTTTCAATTTTAGTATTTTTTGTTTTTTCTTAGAATCACGAAGTTTTTTTTCTAGTTCAAATCGATACTTTCCGTAATCCAAGATTTTACAAACAGGAGGACTTGCCTGTGGCGCAACTTCAACAAGGTCAAGCTCTTGTTCTGCAGCCATTCTGAGAGCCTCAACAGTTGATACAACAGATTGTTGCTCTCCCGTACTATCTATAAGCCTAACCTCGCGTACACGGATTTTTTCATTAATCCGTAAACCTTTATTATCCGCCAACGATCCTCCTCTTTGCACAGCATTTCTGTACTATTTTAAAAAGCATATCGGTGATTATAACAAAATATTTTTTTTGTGTCTAGATCTTTAGCTAAAATTTATAAAAGCCACTTCAAACAAATCCTAATTTTCCCTTTATCAAAGGAAGAAATTAATCAAAAAAATTGACAGAGCTCTAAACTTCCATTTCACACAGTTTTTTAATATAAAATTTTTCTTGACTTTTACGTATTCGCCTTTATACTTATTTGAAGCAAGGCAGGGTAAAATAATGAATACAAAGCGACTTTCAAAGATAATTAAGGTCTCAAAGGGCGAGTTTTTAGCTGATTTAGTTATTCGCAATTGTAAAGTTGTTGATCCTATTTCGCAAACAATTAGCGATGGTGATATTGCGATTTTTGATGGATATATCGTTGGGGTGGGGGATTATCGTGGTAAAAAAGAGATTGATGCCAAGGGGGCGTTTGCCACAAGCGGCTTGATTGATGCCCATGTTCATATTGAGTCATCTCTTTGTACGCCAGAGGGTTTTGCTCAGCTCGTTATTCCTTTTGGAACGACAAGTGTTATTGCTGATCCGCATGAAATTACAAACGTTAAGGGTGTTGACGGCGTTCATTTTATGATAAATTCTGCTCGAAAAACTCCACTCAAAGCGTATTTTATGGTGCCAAGTTGTGTGCCTGCAACTAATTTTGAGGACGCGGGAGCGATTTTGGATGCTCGGGTTGTTGAGGAGCTAATTAGCGAAAAACAGATTTTGGGGCTTGGCGAAATGATGAATGTCCCTGGTGTTTTGCATACTGACGAGGATGTGATTGAAAAAATTTCTCTTGCCATTAATCAACATAAGCCTATTGATGGGCATGCTCCCAGCGTGAAGGGTAAGGATTTAAATGCTTATCGGGTGAGTGGAATTACTACTGACCACGAGTGCGTTAACGCTGATCAGGTGCGATCTCGTTTAAAGCGTGGCATGTACGTGCTGCTTCGGCAAGGCTCGGCAGCTCAAAATTTAAAAGATTTGCTTTTGGGGGTTACCGAGGCAAATTCACGGCGTTGTGCTATGTGCACTGATGACAAACACACAGGCGATATTTTGCAAAATGGGCATATCAACCATAATTTGCGACTCGCTGTTGCTCAAGGCTTTAATGTTTTTTGTGCCATCGCTATGGCAACAATTAATGCGGCTGAATGTTATCAGCTCAAAAACACAGGGCTTATTGCTCCTGGCTTCCATGCGGACATTGTGCTTTTTGAGGACTTAAAAGATTTTAAGGTCAAAAAAGTTTTTATTGATGGTGAAATTGTTGCAAAAGACGGCAAAACTCTTTTTTATGCTCCAAATCGCGTTGATACGGCACTTACGCAGTCTGTCAATATTGCTCCCATAGAATTACGTGATTTACAAATACCGATAAAAAATAATACGGCAAAAATCATTCAGCTTACCTCCCATGATTTAATTACAAACGCTGTAGAGCGTCCAGTGAAAGTAAAGGATGGCTTTTTCGATGCAAATCAAAATCAAGGCATTCAAAAACTCTTTGTAATAGAGAGACATAAGGTGACGGGAAAAATTGGTAAGGGCTTGATTGAAAATTACGGCTTGCGTGGTGGGGCGATTGCTACAACGATTGCTCATGATTCTCACAATCTGATTGTTGCGGGCGATAATGATGCCGATATTTTGCTTGCAATTTCTGAGCTTGAAAAGGTTGGTGGCGGCATAACGCTTGTTCAGAACGGCGTTGTGCTTGAAACGCTCAGCCTTGAAATTGGCGGCCTTATGTCAGCCGTGCCCGCACCAGAAATCAGTGCAAAAATTGATAGAATGCTCCATCTTGCCTATGAAAAACTCTGCGTCAACCGCGAGATTGAACCTTTTATGACTCTCTCCTTTTTGAGCTTGCCTGTTATCCCTCACATAAAACTCACTCCGCGTGGTCTTTTTGATGTTGATACATTTGAATTTACCGATGTATAATCCTAAAAATCAAGCAATTGAGTACCGTCGGTTTTTGTGTAGTTTTATACTTTCTTCCTTTATAATAGAAGAAAATCTGTCTTCATATTAGTCGCTCGAATTTTGCCTGAGCTTTCTTCTTGTTTTCTTTGAAAATTTATATTACAATTGTTTACGATTCATTTGGGTGTTGGTAAAAATTGAAAAATTATATTTTGCCTGCAAGTGTTCAGCTTGGAGCAATAGTTAAAACTAGTCTTTCCGATTTTCCTCATTGCGTGAGTGCGGTGCTTTTTTTTCATGGCTGTAATTTACGCTGCCCTTATTGCTACAATAGAGATTTGGTGATTGGCTCAGTTGATGATTATGAATCAATTAGTATGGATTTTTTTATGGATTTTTTAGAACGCCGCAAAAATGTTTTGACGGGCATTGTTTTTTCTGGGGGAGAGCCGCTTTTAAATCCTCACTTAAGTGATTTGATAATCTTTGCAAAATCTTTAGGTTACAAAATAAAGCTGGATACAAACGGCACTCTACCAGATCGATTAGAAAAAATCATGTCCAATCCGCTTACTCAGCCTGATTATATTTCTCTTGACATTAAAACATCGCTGAGCTCTTATTCCTCTTGCACAACAGAGAATGTTACGTCAAATCTTTTATCATCAATTAGAATCCTAAAAAAAATGCCCACACACAGGTATGAATTTAGAACAGTTTTAGTGCCAACCCTGATTGATAAGGCGGCAATTCAAAAGCTGGCACCTTTTTTGCCATCGGATGCTCAGTGGTATTTTTCTCCTTTTTTGAATAAAAACTGTCTTGATAAATCCTTTGAACAGCTCTCGCTCTATTCTATAGAAGAAATCAATGATATTGTTCATTTTGCTCAAAAGCTTCTTCCCAATGCCAAACTTCGATGATTTTCAAGCATTTTCTCAAATTCTCATAAGTTTTCAATCTGTTTCTAAGTTTTTCGCTTTTTTTATTAGTTTTTGTAATCTATTTTATAAGACTTTCTAAAATCTCTCTAAGTTTGCCTTAATGCTCAAGGTTTTTTTATTGTATATATTTAGGTCATAAGTAACTATAAATGAACTATTGGGAGGTTCACATGAAAAAAGCACTGCTCACTATTATGATTGCAGGACTTGCAGCGTTTGGCTTTGCGGAAATAAAAACTGATCGTCAAGGATTTGATGAGCTTGAAAGACAGCATCAATCGGACTACATTTTTACCGCACAAAAAGACAATGAGTTAAAACACAGCTTTTTGGGTACGAGCGGTAAAAAAATTGCTCGTTCTAGTGTTGGTTATGACATTGAGAATAAGCATTACCAAGGCGAATACTTGTTCACTGCACAAAAAGACAATGAGTTAAGGCACAGCTACAGTGACAAAAAAGAAAAAACTTTTGTTTCGAAGGCTGCGTATGTGAAACAAAATTATCATAATGAATATTTTTTTACTTCACAAAACGAAAACGCAAGTAGAAATCCCTTTAAATAAGGTGATTATAAAAAGTAATATTAAAAAAGAACTTTAGGAGGTTCAAAATGAAGAAGCTTATTGTATTAGCTATGATTATTGGTGGTGCAAGTGGTATTTTTGCACTGGAGCAAACTAAGAGTGTTTATGCCTGCTCAGGAAGTAGTGCTCGACATGGTGATGATTGCCCTCTTTTTAGTGCTCATAATCATTCTGCAATGAATAGCAAAGTCAACCTAGACAATCAACACATGTCTGCTCAGGCGTACAAGTTTTCTGGAAATGGTGTAAGACATGGTAGTAATATGGTTGGCTATGATCATATGCAAAATAAGGTAAGGGAAACCAAAGGTGCTGATTTATATAGAACCAGTGGCAACCATGTAAAACACGGAAGTATTTAAGTTTTTATTTTTACTTGCTGTAATTATAGCGATAATTATGATGAAACAAAAGATGTTTCCGTGCAGGTAATTATTTTGAGTGATTTTATGGCATAAAGTAATTTTTAATATGAGGCAATCCTTCTTTTGTAAGGAGTGCCTTTTTTTTGACTTAGTAACTGTATGGTTACAATACTGAGTTTTCAAATTATTGACAAGAAAGACGCATAATGATATTTTTTTATCAATAAAGAAGGAATTTTTATGAGTTGTGTATATAATTTTTCTGCAGGCCCCTCGGCACTGCCAAAAGAAGTTTTGCTTCAAGCCTCACAAGAAATGTCTGATTACAAGGGTAGCGGACAATCCGTTATGGAGATGAGTCATCGCTCTGCCGTCTATGAGCAAATTATTAGTGAAACCGAATCCCTCATTCGCCAGTTGCTAGCTATTCCCTCAAATTATAAAGTTCTTTTTTTGCAAGGAGGAGCAACGCTTCAATTTTCGATGCTTCCTCTTAATTTAGTACAAAAAGGTCAGGCAGCATACGTTGATACAGGAATTTGGTCTAGTAAGGCGATTAAAGAAGCAAAGAAAGTTCTTGATGTTGAGGTTCTTGCCTCAAGTAAAATTGATAACTATGCATATATTCCTGATATTCCACCTGTTAGTGACGAAAATGATTATTTGCATATTACATTAAATAATACCATTTTCGGCACGCATTACAAAACGCTTCCACCGTGCACCGTCCCGCTTGTTGCAGATGCTTCAAGTTGCATTTTAAGTGAGCCTCTTGACGTTTCTCGCTTTGGTGTGATTTATGCAGGTGCTCAAAAAAATCTTGCTCCTGCTGGTGTTACCTTGGTCATTGTTCGTGAAGATTTAATTGGGCGAGCAAATCAAAAGCTTCCTACTTACCTTGATTATAAAATTCATTCTGATAGTAATTCTTTGTATAATACTCCGCCGTGCTATGTGATCTATGTTATGAAACTTGTTCTTAAATGGATTAAAAAAAATGGTGGTGCCTTGGGAATGCAAAAGCTTAATAATGAAAAGGCAAATCTTTTTTATGACTATCTTGATTCAAGTGATTTTTATCACTCTCCTATAAGGAAAGATAGCCGTTCTTTGATGAATATTCCTTTTGTAACGAATGAGAAAAATCCAGAAAAAGCGGCAGCTCTCAATAAAAAATTTGTGGCACAAGCTGAAAAAAGTGGTTTAGTCAATCTTGCAGGACATAAATTGGTAGGAGGGATGCGAGCCTCTCTTTACAATGCCATGCCGTTTGAGGGCGTAAAGGCCTTGATTTCTTTTATGGATGATTTTGCCAAAGGGCAGTAGGATTTTTGTTTAATACGTAATAATCAAGCGTTTTTGCTCGTTTATTGATAGTTCTCGCAAAAAATTTCCTGTTGGTAAATCATAGACATAGCAGGTGCCATTGCTGGTAAGCGTTACAATATCGGTGTCATTAATCATCACTTTAATGGGAATCCCTTTTGATCGGGGTGAAAGAGTTGTAATTTTTTTTGATGCACGGTTAATTTTTAACAGATTAAATTTGTTGTGCGTTGAATAAATATCTGTATCGGAGATGCTTGTGCTGGCATTAAATGCATCGTCATTAAACGGTGTAAAATAGCTAAATTGCTTTGTTTGTGGTGAATACACAAAAAGTTGTGTGTCTTTTGAGCTTTCTTTTACTTCTGCAGAAAATCCAACAATAGAATTTCCTGTAAGTGCTGTTTTACTTAATGCAAGTGAAAATGCAATATTTCCCTTAATTGCCAGCGGAAGCGTTTCTCCTGTGCTTATATTGATTACGATTAATGCCGAGTTTGGTTGTGTTGCAGAAGATTTTGCAATATATAAATCATTGCCAACTAAAAGAATATCTTGAAATCCTGTTCCTTTGTAGCTAAAAACTACCTTTTCAGCCTCAATGTTGTAAATATTTATAAGGTTGTGACTTTCAAGGATGGCAATATTTTCGTCAAAGGCACTCACGCTTTGAATAGGTGCTTGTGGTTTGTATAGTTCCGTAATTGCAGAGGGCTGGGTTATCGTGCTGGTTGCAATCGGAGTTCGGGTGTTTTTTTTATAGAAAACTAGATTTTGTGCACAGCTGAGAATATTTGTAAAGCCCTCAACTGCTACAATCCACGTTAAAGAATCAGTTTGATTGTCAAATGAATATAAATTACCTGCGGTGAGAGCAAAAGATTTTTGATTGTCTTGTGTTGAAAAAGCGAAATCTAGCAGTTTTTCATTTTTTTCTAATGGCATAGGCTCAAGAATGGGCGGATTTAGGTTGTGCTTATTTTCTTTTTGCGACAAGAAAACCTCGTTAATATCTAAAATATGAAAATTGTTCTTTTTGGTCAGAAGAAAAATCGAATTGTTTGTTGAAAATCCTTTTTTTATAGAATCATTTTCTTTGAGGGCAAACTCAAAAATTGCAGCGTTCTCGTCTTTGTCAAAAAAAATATCGTAGGCATTTTCTTCCTTTTTAAGGTAGGCAAAATCTGTTTCAAAAGAAAAAATTGCAGGTGTTTGAGTCTTATATGTTTGAACTGTTTTTCCCGTTGTTGCTTGAATTTTATAAATTGAACTACTTTTTCGTCCTAGTAAAAATCTGTTATCACTATAAAGTGAAATGTCAGTAAGGTTTTTTTCTGTTTCAAACTGAGCACGCTTTTTTCCGGTTTTAAAGTCATAATAGGAAAGCACTCCCTGCGGCGAATATAAAATTAAATTTCGTTCCGTTGAGCTGCTTTTAGCAAAAGTAATGATACCTGTATTTTCCTGCAAAATTTGCCTTTCTCTTCCATCGTTTGCGTTAAAAAAATACACTCCCTTAACTGATTGTGTTGCAACAATTAATGTGCTTCCTTGTGCGGAATATGCAACTTTTAAAACGGAGTCAGAAAGCTTTTTAGAAAATCGCTTTTCTTTTGTTTTCCAATTCCAAACGGTGATTTGGTGAAAAAAACTATTATCAGTTTCATAAATGGCAATTTCATCATTAATAGGATTCAGGGCAAAAAATTGTATTGGCAAGGACGAAAATTGATAAAAATCATATTTTTGCTTTGAAAAACTTGAAATAAATCCTTTATTGTCACTGGTGAAGAATTCTTCTGATGTGGCACGAGCATCAATGTGCAAGATGTTTTCTATAAGAGGATTTGCGTAGGAGAAAAAACTCTGAAAAATACAGATATAATATAAAATCCAGCGTAGTTTTTTTCTGTTCATTGTTATTTTCTAAAAAGGCTCCCTAAAATAAATCGAGCATCGCTAAAAAGGGCGAGCGAAAAAAGTATTGCAATAAATCCTAATCCGACAAATTGTATTTTGTATAAAATCTTTGGCGGCACTTGTTTTTTTCGGATAAATTCTAAAACGGCAAATACGATTAATCCTCCATCAAGAATGGGGATGGGCAAAAGATTCATAATGAATAGTGAAATACTAATTAATGCTAAGAAATTTAGGCTGTTTACTACGCCTGCAGCAAAACTTTTTGAAAATCCGCTTTGGGCAACTTCACCAATCATCAAAGTGATCCGTATTGGCCCTGAAACAGCTTGTGTTACATCAACTCCTTTGAAAAGCAAGCCAAGGCTTTTGAGCGTTAAAGAAAGAAGATTGAACGTTTCTTTTACTCCTTGTGCAATGGCTGGAAAAAATGAATATGTTTTTGAATGCTCGTCAATTGATTTAAAAAATACGCCTAACTCGGATCGTCCTGCTTCGTTATAAGGAAGAGAAATTTCTGTATCAATTTGTTGGTTATCTCGTAAAAGTGATATTTTTGCATTTGATTTATCTTGCAGTGCCAAAGAAAGATCGATTGTGTGAAAAATAGGCTTTTCATCTATTGCAATGATAAGGTCATCTTTTTGTAATCCTGCAAGATGTGCGGGGGATGCATTTTTTACCGAGTCAATAACTGGATCAACCCAGCTGTAAATACCGATTTTACCTGCTCCTGTTGAAGTTTCAAGGGAAGGAGTAAGTTTGAAGTCTAGCTTTTCGCCGTTTCGATCAACTTGAACGCTCAACGTTTTTTGAGCATTAACGGCAATGCTTGAATAAATATCGCTAAAATTAGTAATCTGTGTACCATCAATTGCAGTAATTATATCGCCAGTGTTCAATCCTGCATCTTTTGCAATTGACTGTGCTGTAGGATCAATATCGCTTACAAGAATGATTTTGTTTGGCGTTGTTGAAAATGAATAGCCCACTATTGCGATAATGATAAAGGCAAAAATTGCAAAAATAAAATTGAATAAGGGGCCAGAAAATGCAATTGCGGCACGTTTTAATGGATGAACACCGTAAAAAGAACCATCATCCTTTGGAATTGCCGATAAATTATTTTCAATAGCGTCTTGGAATCCTTTTTCACCTTTCATGCCACAGTAGCCTCCCATTGGAATAAGTGAGAGACGATATTCTGTTTTGCCATATTTTTTGCGAAGCAAAACAGGACCCATTCCAATAGAAAACGTTTCGACTTCAACGCCACAAAGTCGGGCTGCAATAAAATGCCCTAATTCGTGAATAAAAACAATGATTCCTAAGCCAATAAGCCCTAAAATGACATTAAACATATTTAAATTATACTGCAAAAAAAAAATAATTTCTATAAGTAATGCAAAAATATAATAGGTCGTTTTCTTGCTGAGTTTTTATAAAATTAGCAAAAAAATATTTTTACCTGATGATTGATGTTTTTTTATAAAAAAAACTAAAAAAAAACTTGACTTTAAATACAAGTCGTTTTACACTGAAAGCATGAATTTAAAAACTGTTTTAACTACTGACACTGTAAATTTGCATTTAAAAGGAACCACAAAAGAAGAAATTATAGACGAAATGATTGATATTCTTGTTGGTGTGGGAAAAGTTAAGGATAAAAAACAAGCAAGAGAATGCGTTCTTGATAGAGAAAACAAAATGTCTACAGGAATGAAGCATGGAATTGCTATTCCTCATGGCAAGACTGACTTTGTTGATGATCTTGTTGCTTGTATTGGTATTTCTGATAATCCTGTTGACTTTGATTCTTTAGATCAAGAACCTTGTCGTATTTTTATTATGACTTTATCACCTGTTAATAAAACAGGACCTCACTTGCAATTTTTAGCTGAAGTTAGTCTGCTTTTCAAAAGTGCAGAAAAACGGCAAGCAATTTTAAAAACAACTGATAAAGCTGAAGTTATTCGAATTTTAACAGAGTAGTTGTTAGACTATATATCTTTCAATTGTATGTTAAAAAAAAATATTTCTCTTTTTGTCGTTTTTTTCTTTTTTTCTTTTTTATTTTCGCAAACTAATATTCCTTATTTAGCTGATTACTATATTTTTGAAAATGAAGTTTTTCAAGAAAATTTAGGCGAAAATGAAATGCAGGTTTTGTTTGAAAATGCTATTCATTCTATTCTTTTAATAGAAGATGATAGTCTGAAAAACACATATCTTTCACGCTCCTATTTTTACCGTGGCTTTGTTCCTGCTCTCAGTTATATGCAAACTGTTGACAGTGCAACGTGGGTAAACAAAGACTACAAAGCTTTGTATAAAATAATGATTAACGTGAAGGATATTATGTATAGCTATGCGATTTCGGCACAGAGTTTTGCTCAAGATGCTGTTAATTTTAAGCCGACTGCTGATGGCTTAGTGACGCTTGCGGTGTTGCGCTTTATGAATAGTATGAATCGCAATCCTTTTTCTATGCTTTTTGCGTGGATTAACTTTACATCGATGGTAAAGCGAGCGGCAAAAATTGAGCCAAGTAACGTGAATGCACAAATGCTTCTTGCAGCAATCGATGTTATGCCTCCTCCTCAGTTTGGGAATCTTAAGCGAGGAATGGCTGGCTTGGAAAAATTAGCTGCGCAAGAAAAGTCACTATCGCCTAAATCTGATGATTACTTGATTTGCTTACTTTTCGTTCAGGCTTTTTTGCAACTTGACAATGTAGTCGATGCTCAAAAATGGCTTGACGAAGCAAAAAAAATCTACGACGGTGTTATCACAAAAATTTATGCTGTAAGGATCGTAGACAAGGCAAGCCTTGCTGTAAGTCTTTGATAAAATCTGCTCTTGACCAAAAATACTATCCTCTGTACTATAGAAAACTATGGCATATATTAAACAGCTTTTTGATAAAAACTTTTTAGAATACGCAAGTTATGTTATTCGTGATCGTGCAATTCCAGACCTCGAAGATGGCTTAAAGCCTGTGCAAAGGCGTATTCTCCATTCTCTTTTTGAGCTTGATGATGGCAAATTTCACAAGGTTGCAAATGTTGTTGGCTATTGTATGCGTTATCATCCGCACGGAGATGCCTCGATTTATTCTGCCCTTGTCGTTCTTGCAAACAAAGAATTATTTATTGAAAAGCAAGGGAACTTTGGTAATATTTATACAGGCGATGGAGCCTCTGCTGCTCGTTATATAGAGTGCAGAATTATGAATATGGCAAAAGATCTTCTATATAATCCTGATATTACGCGAACTATCCCTTCCTATGATGGACGAAATAAAGAGCCCGTCCTTTTTCGAGCTAAATTGCCGCTTGCTCTCATTTTGGGTGCTGAAGGAATCGCCGTTGGTATGTCAACGCGTATCTTGCCCCATAATATTAAGGAAGTGATTGAGGCTGAAAAAAAATGCTTGAAGGGCGAGTCTTTCACGGTATATCCTGACTTTCAAAGTGCAGGGCAAATTGATGTTAGTGAGTATGATGATGGAAAGGGAAAGGTTACCGTACGTGCTAAACTTGATACATCAGACCCTAAACGTATTGTCATTACAGAGCTTCCTTTTGGTAGCACTACCGAAAGCTTGATTAATTCAGTTGAAAATGCGGTAAAAAATGGACGCCTTAAAATCTCAAGTATTAATGATTATACGACAGATAAGGTTGAAATAGAAATCCAGCTTCAGCGCGGTGTGTATACTCAAGATGTTATTGATGCTCTGTATGCTTTTACTGAGTGCGAGCAATCGATTTCTGTAAATCTTTTATTGATTAAAAATAATATGCCTGTTGTTATGACAGCAACTGAAGTTATTCAGCATCATTCAAAACAGCTTGTGCAAATTCTCAAAGAAGAGTTGGAGCTTGAACGGACAAATCTGAATGATAAATTGCACTTGCGGACTTTGGAGCGAATTTTCATTGAGCAACGGATTTATAAACAAATAGAAGAAATGAAAACTTCCGAGGCTGTAACAAAGGCGGTGCTTGACGGATTTATTCCTTTTAAGGCTGAACTTTTCCGAGAGGTGATTGCCGAAGATGTTGAGCGTTTGTTAAAAATTCCTATTAGACGAATTTCTTTGTACGATATAAATAAAAATCGTGAAGAGGTTAAGCAGATAAATGCACGGTTAAAAGAGATTTCAAAATTGCTTAAAAATCTTACCGATTATGCGATTAGCTACCTTGACGGTATTCTTGCAAAGCTTGATAAAGATCAGCTGACTCGCAAGACGCAGGTGCTTAAATTTGGCAAAGTTGATGTAAGAGAAGCCGTTAAAAAAGATATTCCACTTCGTTATGATAATGCCAATGGTTACTTGGGGACTGCTGTATCAACAGGTGTTGAGCTAAAAAAGGTAAGTCCGTATGATAGGCTTTTGATTTTGCGCAAAAGCGGAGTGTATACTATTTGTGATGTTCCGCAAAAGCTTTTTGTTGATTCTGGAATGTGGTTTTGTGAGACGGCGGAAAAAGAAGTGCTTGGCAAGGTTCTTTTCACTGTTATTTATAGAGATCCTGTGACGCAGTATGCTTATATAAAGCGTTGCCGTGTAGAACAATATATTCTTAATCGTGATTATTTGATTGTGCCTGAGGGCATGGAGGTTCTGCATATTGACACCCGAGTAAAGTTTTCTTTTTCACTCAAATATACGTCAAAACCTCGAGTAAAAATCCTTAATGAGCTATTTAAGGCGGAAAAATATGATGAAAAAGGTTTGAAGGCTCAAGGTGTTCGTCTTGCAAGCCGTGAAACTGATTCAATTGAAGTGCAATAAAACATTTTCAAAATTGACACGTGTTGATTTTTGAAAAATGCGGCGAAAAAATAAAACAAAGTGCTTGCACAAAAAAAAGCCTTGTGCTATATTCTGTTACACAACGCACGACATTCCGTGAAATGCGTTGCAAATGATTGAAAAGTTTAGTAAGTCTTGACATCTTTTTTCTGAAGTTTTCCTTTGGAAATGTCGAATGAATAAACCATACAATGTTGAAAAAACTCACGCAGGGTGATTCTTTCTTTTTTAGATACAATCGCTTGGGTTTGTTAGCTTGATTAGTAATTCTCTTTTGAGAATACGAATAGAGTGCATGTTTTGATTGTCAAAATATGTGAAATTAAAAGCCTTGTGTTTTTAATGTTGATCTTTGAAACAAATAGGGAAGGGAAAGAAACGAATTTTGTAAAGCTTGCTTTGCAAAATAGTCAGCAGAAGAGTACTATTTGTAAGAGTTTACTTTTGCAAATTAAGAATGTAGACGAGAGAGAAATCTTTCGTTAATTCCTTTAATTAATTGAAGGGGTTAAATATTGAAATGAATCATTAGCCCTAGTGGCTTATGAATAAATCATGGAGAGTTTGATCCTGGCTCAGAACGAACGCTGGCGGCGCGTCTTAAGCATGCA
>JBOFSR010000113.1:0-2626 GCA_051651645.1 Treponemataceae bacterium
TGCCGCTTTTGCTCATGCTCGCTTTGGCATTGACCGCCTTGCATCTATCGCAGCCTTGAACGTGCTCTTTGTTGAGGTGGATAGCAAAAATGCGGACTTTGAGAGTGCTGCAGAAAAGCTTTTGCTGGCACATCAGGTGGTGATTTTTAGAAGCGACCCTGTTCCCACGCCCTTTCCGCACGGTCAGTTGACTTTTGGTCACTCGGTTTTTAGGGCGAGCAAGTTTGCAAATATCAAACGTTTACACTATTTTTAGGAGGTTTACATGGCAGGACTGTATCCTGACAATGAGGAGCTTGAGATCTACGGCGAGAAGGTTATTTTCCCAGGGCTCGTCGATGGCAAGTTTACCAATGGGGACTTTTTAGCCCCCGCAAAGACGTAAGCCGTTGGCTTACTTTGCATAGTCGAAAGCAACATGATGAAGCCGAGGTTGTATTTAAAAACCCTCAAATGTTTGACCGTGTTAAAAGAGCGTGGGCGGTGTGGATGCTCTAATTACGAGTGCATACTTTGTATGTACTCGTAATTATTAATAAGCGGGACAGTTTTACGTAGGCTTTGCTACGAGTATACCGGGCGAATGCAAAATGCACAGATTGAATGTTGCGATGCCGTTAAGATTATCAAAAGCCGTGATTCACAGCAAGCGTTTATGTACTGCGACCCGCCTTACGTGGGATCGTATCAAGGGCATTATGATGGGTATATGCAATCAGATTTTGATGAACTTTTAGAGGCATTGGCAAACTTAAAAGGAAAGTTCTTGCTCAGTTCATACAGAAATGCGAGGCTCACAGAATATATCGAACAGTGTGGCTGGCACTCAGTCGAGCTCAAAATGAACTGTAGTATGGCTAACCATGATGGCAATAATAAGACAAAGATTGAAGTGTTGACAGCAAACTACCCAATCAAAATTGATTAGAGCATAAAAAAAGGAGGCTAGATATATTTCTAGTCTCCTTTTTTTGTAATAGCGTTGCATATACTGAAGCAAGTTCAGTCGTGCAATAACTCGCCTTATTGTTTTCGCTGGCGGTTACAAGAACTATACAAAAAATTAAAAGAAGAGAATAACTTTAAAACAAGAAGTGATGCGATTGAAGTCTTTGATCAAGTCAATTATTTTTATTTGAAACGTTATTGTTGGGAAAGAGATTTTTTTAATCCAAAGACAAGACAATATGTTGGCAAATGCGACCATCTTGAAAAATTGTTAAACCGCTACAAAGATGATATTATATTAAGAAAAAATTTAATGGCACTGCTAAATTTATTTGAAAGTTCCTTAAAAAGTAAAATATCAAAAACCTTTGAAAAATATCATCCAATATTATACGCAATGGATATATATGAAGATTCAACACAACAACATATTATAAAAGCTCTTCACAATGAAGAGTATTCTGCAAAAAAACATTTTTATCAAAAGTATGAAGGTTCTGAGTATGGGGGGAAGAGTTTCCTTATCCGCCTATATGGAAAGGAATTCATTGTCTTGATTTTGGAACATTAATATACATGTTTCAGTTAGATATTAATAAATTAAAATCAATTAAGTTGGACAGGGCATTTGCAATAAAAAACACTTTGCGTCAATGGCTTCAGTGTAAAAAAGATAAACACTACAATCAAAAATTACGTGATATATTATGGCTTAGAAACTGTGTAGCTCATTTTGATCATATTATTGGAAGAAGCTATCAATATTATCCTCCTGTTAAAGGAAAAAATGAAAAAAATAAATGGTCGTATACAAATATTCATTATCAAATGCAATGGGTTAATAAATCATTGTATCAAGATGGTTTGTTAACCCATAAATCTTTTGCGTGGTACTTTGAATTACTTTTTCATGTTCTTAATATAGTTTTAAAATTAAAAGAACAGAAAGACATAGCAAATGATCATATAAATAAGATATGCAAAATAATTATAAAATATGAGCATTTTGGTTTTAGTGATCTTTTTTTAGAAGATGTGAAAAAAAATAATTTTCCACAAATTTAAAAACGGTTGATTTACGCTTTTGATAAAAAATAAGTACTGCAATATAAATATCAAGATGATAAAGCAAGAGAATAGATTTAAGAATAACGGAGAAAAGGCGGGATTTTGTGGGATTTGACGGGATATATTGGGATTTATTTTGTAATTGAGTTGCACATAGTGCAATCATATAGATAAAAAAAATAGACTTAATAATAGGAATACTACTAATGTATGCTATCTGTTAAAATAAGTTATTAGATTTTATAATAAACTCAATTTTAATATTGAGGAGTAAACAAATGACTGTTTCTTTAAATTATCCAATTACACTTGGGGAAAGAACAATAACAGAATTGACCTTTCCAGAACGCCCAAAACTTCATCACATTTTAGCAGGTGATGGTTACCAACCACAAACAACAGCGTATGATTTAGCAATTTGCGAATCAATGACAGGCGAATCTCAATCAATTCTAAAACAAATGGATTTTCAAGACTGGATTCATGTTGAGGCTATGATGGGTAAGCTTTTTAGCATTTTTACCACAATCGATGATGAGGAAAAAAAAAGCCCACAGGAAACGCTATAAGTTTTAATGAATTTGTACAATCTGTACGCTATGCTATTACT
>JBOFSR010000114.1:0-7945 GCA_051651645.1 Treponemataceae bacterium
TAAGCCTAATATTTTTCGCCAAAAGGGAAGAATATACGCTGTTTTCATGCCAACTTTTTTTGCTCCAATGATATCAAGCTTTATATTATTTCCAACATACAATATTTTTTCGAGAGGCAAGTCTAAACTGTGGGCAAGGGCTCCAAAGGTATATTTTGAGGGCTTTAATGCACCGCAGGCTTCTGATCCAAGTACAACGTCGCAGTATTTTTTTACGCCCCAAATTTCGCCTTTTTGTTCCGGCGGAAAGTCAGAAAGAATTGCAACTTTAAATCCCGCTTCTCTGCATTTTTTAAAAGTTTCTTCAATATGATTAAAGGGTTTAAAGTGATCAAAATAAGAACTCAATCCATTGTAAACGATTGAATTAATTTTTTCATGAGCATTTTCAACAGATATTTTTAAAAAATCGGCCAAAAGCCGTGCTTGATATTCATAAAAATCAGGCAGGGGTGCGGTGCGATGTAAAATTTTTCTGACTTTTGAAAATTGCAAAAAAAACGGCAAATTTTTAATAAAATAGGGAATAATGCGAATATTTAACTTCCACGAAGGATAAAGCGTTCCGTCAATATCAAAGGCGATTGCTTGTATGTCGTTTTGTATCATTTGCTTATTTTATACTGAAATGAACCTTGTGTAAAGGATGCCGATGGTTCAAATTGCCATTCTAAGAGCTTTGAGCGAATTTCTGTTTGTATTTCAGGTGATAATGCTGAATTTGAGTCAAGTTGTAAGTTGCTTGCAGAAATAGTCCCTGTTGCTAGAATGCGAAAACGGATTGTTGTTGTGATACTTTGCTCGATTTGCGATGCCGTATCTTCTGATAAAGCTAAGTGTGGCTCTGCAGGATTTATTAATTTTCGTATCGATCCATCAGTCATTCGTAAAACTGCGGAATTTGAGTTGTGCTGTGTTAAAAATCCTGAGATTTGGTAACTGAGATTATGTGACTGCGAAAAAAAAGTTTTAGTGGTTTGCTGAGAAATCATAACATCGATGGGAAGGCTTTTTGATGCGTGATCATCCTCTGTTGTGGGGGCTGCACTTGCTCCTTCTGAGGTTGTAATTGCGACGCCTGTAATTTGTGTTTGTTGGTTTTCTTGCTGAATTGAGTTTTGTGTAATATCAGCCTCGGGGGAGATTTTTTCTTTTACTATTTCTGGAGTTGCAGTGGGCTGAGGTGTAAAAATTGGCTGTACAGGTATCGCTTTTTCAATTTTTGTTAGCGGAATTGAAGTACTTGCGTTAGACGGTTTTGCTTTTATTTCTGTTTCACGAGGCTTTTTTGTTATTGTAGTCGCTTTTTTTATCTCTTGCCTGTCGTTGGTTACAGAGGACAAATCATTTTCTTTATCCACTTCAGGCGGAAAATTGCTTGCACTTTGTAGTGCTGCTAAAAAATCTTCTTGGCTTGGTGATATTTGTTCGATTTTTTCTTCTTCATTTTGAGATTTGATTGGCGTCAGGGGTAAATCGAAAGGAATATCACTTAAAACAATTTTTATTTGTGCATATTTTTTTTCAGCTTTAATCGCTTTTTGCAGGGGAATAATAAAAAGAACGCCCGCAGTAGCAATCCAAAACAAACAAGTGGTAAAAAAACCAAAAATATACGGCTTTTTTGAATCAATTGCAGTCATTATGCTTCCTCGGAAGCGGTGCGTAAATTTACCGACGGAAAACCTGTTTTTCGCAGTGAATCAAATATTTTTATGAGCATTCCGTTTGTTACAAGCTCGTCAGCTTCAATGTTGACAGGAAAAGTTTGACGTTGCTCGCTTGCAAGAGGATAGGCTTTTAAAACGGATTCGAGGTTTTCAAATGTAATTTTTTCATCGTTAAACCAAATCAATCCTTCGTTGTTGATAGTGAGTGTAATTCCTGTAGTATCAACACTTTCTCCTGTTGAGGAGGAGGGGAGTGTTAGGTTTATTCCTGGCAGCAAAATAAAAGTTGTTGAAACTAAAAAAAATAAAACTACTTGAAAAACAATATCAATCATGGGGACTAAGTCTATGTGAAGATTGCTAGAAATCATTCTTTTGCGTAATTTCATTACATCATATCCCTGCCACTAAGGCGAATAATAATTTCATTAACGGAAGCTTCCATGGTTAAAATTTCGGTATTCATTTTTGAAACAAGGTGATTGTAAAAAATAAGGGAGGGGATCGAAACACAAAGGCCTGCTGCCGTGGTTACAAGTGCTTGTGCAATGGAGCTTGCTAAGAGTGATGGATTTGACATTGTTCCCGTTGCTCCCAAAACTCCAAAGGCTTGGATATTCCCCAAAACAGTTCCGAGTAAGCCAAGTAATGTTGATATATGGGCAATTGTTCCCAAAGGGGAGACAAATCTTTCAAGGGCAGGAAGTAAGCGTTTTGCTTCATTTTCAACAGCTTCACGAATGTCAGCATTTGGATAATTTCTAAACTGCAACGCTTTTTTTATTAATAAGGCTGTTGGCGTTTGGGCATTTTCGCATAAATCAATTGCTTGATCAAAATCACGATTTTTAATTGGCACTTCAATATTTTCAAAGAGAAAGGAATCTTTTTGCTTGTTGATTTTGAAGTAAAAAAGCCTTTCAAAAACGATAAATGTTGCAATAATTGCACACAAAAAAATAGGGATCATTAATAATCCACCGCTTTTTATAACTTCAAACATAAACCTCTCCAAATAATATTGTGATAGTTTAGCACAAAATAAATCATCTTGTAAAGCAATGCAGGGCAATTTTTCAAACTTATTGATAGTCAAAATCAAGACAATGGCTCTAACTAGAAATTTTTGCGTATATTGATGTGATTTACATGCAATTGGTGCTTTTTTAGCTACTGATTTTTAGGGTTTTGAAAATGCTACAAAGTATGGGCAGATAAAATACTTTGACCAATAGTTTTTGCAGCGTTGCTTCCTTCCACTGCATCAATTATTGCAAGGGAAAATTCTTCAGCACATCCTGCACTTTGTGAAGTTATAATATTTTCATGATGCACAACTCTATCTTTGCAGTATTTTGCTGTGTCATACAATGATTTGTCAGTACAAAGCTGAGGGAGTTTTTCTATCATGGAAGGAAAGCACGTAAAGTTTTTGTCTTTTAGGATACCGAGCGGTGCTAATACAACAACGGGGGCAGCACAGATTGCACAAATTAATTTTTTATTGCTCCAAGCTTTTCTCAAAATTAAGGTAAGCTTTTCACAGGCGTGTAAATTGGCAGATCCTGGCATTCCTCCTGGAATAATGAATACATCAATTGAATCAAAAAAAAACTCTGGCAGAGCATCGAGGGTTTCATCGCACTTTATGGTAATTCCATGAGATCCTGTAACCTCGGTTTTTTCAATACCTACAGTAGTTACCTGAATATTTGCTCGTCGAAGATAATCAATTGGTGTGATTGCCTCGACTTCTTCAAATCCTGTTGCTAAAAAGATTGCGGCTGTTTTCATAGTGATCCTCTTAAGATTAGATTAGAAAGTTAGAAAAGGTGTAACAAAAGGCGATTTTGTTTGTTATATAAGTAACTAAACTTTTTCTTTCTTTCTCCTTTTGTTGAAGGGTACGTACAATGGTAGTTTGCTGTGTGGGTATCCTTCAACTTTTTTACAAGACTATTTCCATGGAAAAATAAAATCTTTTAGCGTCCGATCCCCTATAATTTCCTCGTCCTCTTGTAGCAGCTCTTCCCATGGAATATTTTTTTGTAATTTTTTTATATTTTCTTTTGGCTGCTTGTCTAGCCAATCATATTTGTATAGGCGTAATTTGAAAGCATTATTTAAAGAAAGAAGCAATCCACTAAGGCCTGGAATAACTAAAAATAAAATTAATAATCCGCTAAAAAATGGATAATTAATAGAAATGAGGGCAAGAAAAATAAAAAAAATCGTGTTGTTCAGCAATAAATAAATGGAAAATTTCATATTATCAAAAAGGAGAATAAAAGATTTTTTTAAGGCTTTTTTGATATTGTTATCAAGTTGTGCGTATATTGGCAGTGTCCATTGCAAGGCAAGAAGAAAAATAACTGACAGCCAAAAAAGTACGCCAGAGAGGAAAAGTCCAATAAAGTGATTTAAGCTCAAATAAAAGGGAATGCCAATGACAATAAAAAAAATCAATGCGGCTACAAAAAGGCCAAATAATAAGCCAAATTTCCAAACACGAGGAATATTTGTGAAAAAATCCTTGATATGTATTGATTTATAGTTGCTTAAATCCGCTATTGCTTTATTTGCTGAGCACAGTAGAATCATGCAAGCAGGGATGACAATGAAAATTGATATGGCTAAAAGGATTGGATGAATACTTGCAAAACTTAAAAAAAAGAATGTTCCGATTCCCATTAAAATGAAGAAAAAATTGTATAATGCAAAAAGGAGTAAGTTGTCCCACACCTCATAAAAATTCTTTTTTAATAAAAGTTTTACCATAGCGGTATGATAAGTCATTGTACGCAATTGGTCAATAATTCTGTCAAAAATTATGTGGAGGTTTATCTGCCGTAGTGATGTTGCGTACTTACGGCATTAGTTTTACTAAAACGTTTGGGGCAAAAGCTTGCAAATCTGGTATCTTTGTGTTACACTTGGAAAAATTATTGTTCTTGCGGTTTTGTCATCAGTATGAATTTTCGTTTTTAATATGGTGTAATTTTAATAGGAGGTTTTAATAAATGAATCAAATAATACAATTGATTGCTAGTGCTACAGGGCAAACTCTGATTATGGTTTTTGCTTCTACTTTTTTCTCATTATTGCTCGGCCTTCCTCTTGGTATTTTGCTTTGTATTACTGACTGTGCAACAGGAATTATGCCAAAACCATTTTTTTATCAAGTTATTAGTCGCATCGTAAATATTTTACGCTCTTTTCCTTTCATTATTTTGATGATTTTGCTTTTTCCACTTTCGCGCATTCTTATTGGTACAAGCATTGGCACCATTGCAACCTTAGTTCCTCTTTCAATAGCTGCAGCTCCTTTTGTTGCACGGATTATTGAAGTTGCCTTAAAAGAGGTAGATCAAGGACTTATCCAAGCATCACGAGCAATGGGGTCAACTAATTTTCAAATTATTTACAAAGTACTGATTCCCGAAGCTCTTCCGTCATTGGTTGCAGGCATTACGTTAACTATTATTAATTTGATTGGGTATTCAGCTATGGCAGGCGTTATTGGCGGTGGCGGACTTGGTGATTTAGCTATTCGTTTTGGATATCAACGCTACAGGGCTGATATTTTAGCAGCTTCGGTTATAGTAATTATTGCTCTTGTTGAAATTATTCAGCTTGTGGGAACAAAGATTTCTGACCGATTGCTGGCAAAAAGATAACGGTGAAGAGTATTATTCTCTTTTCTATCAAAAACAATCCCCTTAGTTGACCATACTGATCATATACGATATCATTTTATTAATCCTTTGGGAAAATTTATTTTTACGGAGAAAAAATGAAAAAAATTCTAATAATCGTAATGATTTTTTTTGTGGCAGGCCTTTGCTTTGCTGGCGGGGTAAAAGATACTGATCCAACAGTATTAAGAGTGGGTGCAAGTCCAACGCCTCACGCTGAAATGCTCAATTTAATTAAGGCGAGTTTAGCTGAAAAAGGTTTTACCCTTGAAGTTATGGAGTTTACTGATTATGTAACGCCAAATGAAGCATTACAATCAGGGCAAATTTTGGCAAATTTTTTTCAACATCTTCCCTACATGGAGACCTTTAATAAAGATCGCAACTTTAGCCTTGCTAGTGCAGGAGGAATCCATATTGAGCCAATTGCACTTTATTCAAAAAAGATTAAATCATTGGGTGCTTTAAATAATGGATCGACAATTGCAATTCCAAATGATCCAACAAATGAAGGGCGAGCCTTGCTGTTATTACAGTCCGCAGGATTAATAAAACTTAATGCCAAGGCGGGAATTACGGCAACTCCTTTAGATATTGTTGAAAATATAAAAAACTTAAAGTTTAGAGAAATTGAGGCAGCCTCTTTACCTCGTGTGCTTGCTGATGTTGATGCTGCGGTGATTAATGGAAATTATGCAATTCCTGCAGGTCTTAGTGCTAAAAAAAATGGACTCTTTGTAGAAGGCTCTGATTCTCCGTATGTAAACATTGTTTCGGTAAAAAAAGGAAATGAAAGCGACCCTCGTATTGTTGCACTTATTCAAGCTTTAAAAAGCGATGTTGTCAGACAGTATATTGATAAAAAATACTCTAACGGCGAAGTTGTCATTGTACAATAAGCTTTCTTAAATTAAACGAAAGCACTCCTTTTTTATGGAGTGCTTTTTTTGTTGGAAATAACCGTTAAAAGACTTTATTAAGTGTAGAAATATTTTTTTCAATTTGCTATACTGAAAAAATGGCAGAAGAAAAAAAAGATTTAAATCTTACTGTTTTTGGTGCAGGTACCGAATTTGATGGAGTGCTAGAGTTTACTGATAATCTCATTATTCGTGGCAAATTTAAGGGTGTTATTAAGGCAACGGGAAATCTTGAAGTTGATAAAACAGCTGAGTGCAATACAAATTCAATAAAAGCCTCGTCAATTATTGTAAGCGGAACAATTACTGGAGATATTGATGCAGAAAAATCGTTAGAAATGCGACCAGGAAGTAAAATTATTGGTAATATTTCTACTGCAAATTTGCGCATTGATGATGGTGTTGATTTTGATGGTGATGTTACGATGCTTAGCGAAAATCCAAATATGAATATATTTTCTTATTCAAATATTGAGTTACGAGACTTACTTTTGAAAAAGGGATCTTCTTCTGTAGAATTTGACTAATGTAATCCTGTAAAAACTGAGCTGGCAACTATAACAAAAGATTTTATTTTACCGATAAATTTTACAAATAGAATGGAGATCGATATGAATTCTTTTGTAAAAAGTGATTTTCTTTTGCACAATCGCCAAAAAAATCCTCGCTTAGATGAGTATGGTGAGTGGATTTTTCACTCAACCAAACACCCCACTTCTATAAAAAATGATGAGTTTATTTATATAAAACCTGCTTACTCGACGTCGCAACAAAAAACAGATTTTAGCGAGGGCTCTCAATTGGCTCCCTCTTTTACGATTGGCCAGTGCAAAGAAAACATTGCAGAACCGCAGCCTTTTGACACCCCATACGATATTTTGGATGATTCAAGCATAACTGATCCTGTTATAATAGATGGCGTTCCCAAAATTGAATTTAGGCGAGTTGAACAAGAGGCTAAATCCATTGATTCTACTGAGGTATCCGAACCTGCCGAGCCAGTTGTAATTAAAGATTTGATAAATGATGAGATTGCAAGCACTGATTTTGAAAATGTTGAACAAGGTCTTGATGACTGTGAAATGGATGAATTGCAACTCGATGAACATAACTTTAAGCAAAAACTTATTAGATCAAGTACAGATAAAGTTATAGAGCAACTTTTTCAAAAAGAAGCGGATTTGGTACACGAGCAGCAAATAAATTTTGACAACTCTCTTTACAATTCCTTTTTAACCGAGTACACTGATATTGTAGAAGATGAGATGGTCAGCGAGTCGGTTGCAGATTCTTTGCATCATTCAGGGTCTAGTGAGTTCAATTTGCATGAGGATTTTCCTCCTTTTGCTGATCCTTCAGAGGCAATTCCCACGAATGAATTGATTTCATTTAATGATGGTCTTACAGCGAGTGCTTCTTTTGATCCCTTTCCGAGTGATGTAGCTCATCAAGATGATGGGATTCCCGTGGTTCATGAGAAAACTGTCAAAATGCAAGAAGATGTTAGCTTAGAGTTTGATGAGCAAAAATTGGATGTTGGGAGAAAAATATCCAATGTGGAAATGCGGCAATTTAATGAAACTTTGCATTCTGGCAATGATCGTATGATTGCCATTGATATTCCTAGTACAACAGCTTCTTCTTATACTGATCAAACTAC
>JBOFSR010000115.1:0-22246 GCA_051651645.1 Treponemataceae bacterium
AAAAACTTTTTATCTCTCAAAAATAACAAATTTTAGTAGTCTAAAACAACTAAAATATCATATTATCTAGTATTTTACGGCAAACGCATTAAAAAAACTAATTGCCGCTATTACTTTTATTAAAATTTGAAATAGAAGAAGACTGCCCTTCAAGATTCCGCAGTGTACTCTCCATTTGCCCATATTTTCTTCTAAGCTCAACTTCCTTACTTTCAATTTGCCGTTCAAGACGCGTAATTGCTGTTTGTGTTGACTGAATTTTTGAATCAATATTTTGTGTTTTTGTTGCCAAAATTCCGCCAAGCTGCAAATAACCGTGCAAATTCTTATCAATCAAAACGGCAACACCAGAATCAGAAATCAAATCACCTGTTGAATCAAAACCAAACAAGTTACGAACTTCATTCATATTTGTGGCAAGAGCATCATCAAGCTTTTTTTCTTCAATTTCTAAATAGCCTCGAAGCTGTGACGAATTAGTCGTTCCTGTGCTTGACTTTGTCGAAATTCCAATTTGTG
Organism: Treponemataceae bacterium; assembly: GCA_051651645.1. GTDB lineage: Bacteria > Spirochaetota > Spirochaetia > Treponematales > Treponemataceae > JBOFSR01. Next base: position 520 of record JBOFSR010000115.1, read on the forward strand.
ACAAAAGTGTATATGTTCGATTTAATTCAGAAGCATGTGCCGAAGAAACAATGCTTTGCAAAGTTGATTTATTGTTTGTAAGACTAAAATCCCCACGAAAAAGCCCCAGCCTCTTTTCAGCTTCCTCTTGCTCAGCATCAGAAAAATACTGTAACTCACTAATAATTGCAGGATTTGATTGCGTTGCAATATTAATTTCGGCAACTAACCGATTATAATGACCAACAAATGTTATAAGACTGTCTTTTACGGCCTCTAAATTTGCTTTCACATCAATCGTAACAGGCTTATCACTTATTCCTTCAAGATTTAAAGTCAAATGCGGAATCACATCATCAATTTGATTTGTTTGGCGAACCATTGTAATTCCCTGATACTTTAGCACCGCATCGCCCGCTGTACTAATGGCATTGAGAGGAATTATTTGGGCATCAGTATCAGGCACAGATTTTAGAAAAACATCTGAAACAACGAGCGTTTTATCGTCAAAGCTGTTCTTTACAACGATAGAGGCAATATCGGCATAATTTGCTAAATCAACTTCAAAAATTTGCTTTTCACTGCTTTCAAGAACTCCGCTTAACGTAATTTCATTCACTGCAATTTCACTGCCGTTTTGCAATCGAAAAAAAACGAGTGCCTCATCAGGATTTATCGCAGAAGTTTCATCTTTTACTGGCAAGGCATAATCCAAGCCCGTATTTTTTAGCTGTAAAAAAGGCTGAGCTAAGTTTTGCTCGGCAGCGGCGCTGTCTTCTTCAACATCTTGATTTTCGATAGACACGGATTCACCCACAGACTGATCTTGCACAATATTTTCTACGGCAATCTTTTCGACTGAGAATGTGAGTATTTTTTTATTTTGATTTATATTTGAGTCAACAAGAATACCTGCAGCATTTTTATGTGCAAGGTGCAACCCATCTTTTTTTAAAATTGAATTTTCATTACTCCAATCATCTATCTTTTCAAGAGAGTAAACGGATTGAAGAAGAGGTATGTCTTCTTGACTGACAGAACCTTGTGAAACCATCCCAATGCTTTCAGCGAAGGCTATGCTATCATCTTTTAAAACGAGATTATTTTTTGCCCCCGTTATAAGGGACTCTAAAAACAGATTTTTTTTATCACTACTTTGGCCAATCACCGAAGCTTTCAAAACATTTGCTGATCTCTTATTAAGAGCATCGGCAAAGTCAACTAAGGGGCCACCTTTCCAAACGAATTTTATATCTTTTTCGCCAACACTAAAGCTATATGTTCCCTTCGCAACGATAAAATTATTTTCAATATCTGCAGACAAAAATTTATCTGCACTGGCAAGCGTCTCAACTTCAATTTTATGAGAAGCCAAGGCTGCATCCCTTGTCGCCGTTACTGTAACGACAGAGGTGTCTGAGGAATTTGTTTGTTTGTCATTAAATGGATTATTAAAAGAAAATAATTCACGAGCACTTTCTCGTAAAGTGCCCATGAATTGATTAATACGGCGCCAATTTTCCTGTTCAAAACGAAAACCGTCAAGCTTCTCTTGCTCACGTTTAAGAGGAAGTTTTTCAACCTCAATAAGACTCTTTACAAGGTCTTTTGTTTTGTACTTGTCATTAACGCCGGGTATTGAAATTTCTGCCATTACATTTTTCTCTGCTGATTTTATGCTTTTTCATTTACCAGCAAACCATTTTGGTTCGCAAAAGTAACTAAAAATTTTTGCATGTCAACAGATGGAATCTCCTCTATAATTTTATCGGTTTTTGAATCAATTATCTTAATTATAACTTGATCCAACTCATCGTTAATACTATAGTGAATTTTTTTATCCTGAAACAAAGGACTGTTTTTCAAAATTTGAAGCTGATTTTCTAAAGCATCAGCATCTTTTTTTGCTAAAACAGTTGATTTTGCTTCTTGAGCAGAACCAACAACTCTTTGAGGAGCAACCCTCTTTTGTGCGTGACCATCCGTGGTCATTTGCTGCCCAACTAAATTCATTGAAATAGTCATGGGCGTGCCTCCTAAAAACCTAGAAGAATGGCGCATTTCTTCTAAGTTTGCTCATTAAAAAGATGACATCCAGAAATCTCTCCAATGAGCCAACCTCAAAACTAACGAATAAGACTAAGAACGTTTTGTGAACGTCCGTTTGCCTGTGCCAACATTGCTGTACCAGATTGTACAAGAATCTGATTTTTAGTATATTCAACCATAGCTTTTGCCATGTCAGTATCACGAATACGTGATTCTGCAGCTTGAAGATTTTCAGCTGAGTTATCAATACTTTTTTGAGCAACTTCAAAACGATTTTGATATGCACCAAGGTCTGCACGTTGTTTTGTTACAGTTCTAAGAGCTGTATCAACAGTTGCAATAGCCATGTTTGCATTGTCTGGAGTTGTAATATCGAGTTTTGCATCAGGAGTTCCTTGTGAACCCATCAAGCCTAAAGATAGAGATGTCATTGTTCCAATGAAAACTTTTGCGTTTTGATCAACATTAGCACCAACATGTAATTGCATTGCACGTCCTGAAGTTTCATTAGCGAAACCACCAGTGAGCATGTTCATACCGTTAAATTGTGCTTGGCTTGCAATACGATCAACTTCTGCAACTAATTGAGAAACCTCAACTTGAATTTGCATTCTGTCTTCGCTTGTGTAAATACCGTTTGCTGATTGAACTGACAACTCACGAATTCTTTGCAAAATATCAGTTGTACCTTGCAAATATCCTTCAGCTGTTTGAATAAAAGAAACACCGTTTTGGATGTTTTGACTTGCTTGATTAAGACCGCGGATTTGAGAACGCATCTTTTCAGATACTGCAAGACCTGATGCATCATCAGCGCCTCGGTTAATTTTCATTCCTGAACTAAGTCTTTCAATGTCTTTTTGTACGCCATCGTAAGCAACACCTGCTGTTCGATTTGCATACATTGCACTCATGTTGTGATTAATAATCATAAATAACCCTCCGTGTTATATAAGCATAAGACGCTCCTGTCTTATGTCTGTGTATGAAAAGTTGAGCAATTTTTCTTTTTGCGCCAACAGCAGAAAAATTGTTTTAGCCCCATACAGCAGATATAAAAACTTTCAAAAAAGAAAATTCTTATACCTACTGTTTCATACACAACGGAAGGTGTTTTTCAAAGATCAACTATGCTTTCTAAACCAAGCACAAATATAATGGTTAGGAAAGCTACATAGCAAGTATATAGCTTTATAGCTTTCCTGTAAAGTCTTTTTAAAGACTTTTTACCATTATATTACACTATCTGAGTAGTGAAAGAACGCTTTGACCACGGCTATTTGCTTGAGCCAACATAGCAGTTCCAGATTGAACCAAAATTTGATTTTTGGTGTATTCAACCATTGTCTTTGCCATGTCAGTGTCACGAATACGTGATTCAGATGCTTGAAGGTTTTCAGCAGCACTATCAATGCTTTTTACAGCTGATTCTAAGCGGTTTTGGTAACCACCAAGATCTGCACGTTGCTTATTAACCTTTTGCAATGCCTCATCAAGTGTGTTGATTGCACGATTTGATTCATCGGGAGTTGATAAAGTCATAATTTCTTCTGACCCACCATCTCTCATCCCAAGTGCTGTCGCTGTCATTGTACCAATGAAAACTTGGATTCGTTGATCCATGTTTGACCCAATATGGAACCACATTGAAGAGTTTACGGTGTTTTCCCCTGTAGGTTGAGCAAAACGTCCAGTAAGCATATTCATGCTGTTAAATTGTGCAGAGCTTGCAATTCTGTCAATTTCTGCAACCAATTGTGATACTTCAACTTGAATCATAAGTCTGTCTTCAGAAGTGTAGATACCATTTGCTGATTGAATAGCAAGTTCTCTAACTCTTTGCAAAATATCAGTTGTACCTTGCAAATATCCTTCAGTTGCTTGAATAAAATTCACTGCATTTGAAGCATTGTCTGAAGCTTGATTAAGACCTCGGATTTGTGCACGCATTTTTTCAGATACAGCAAGTCCTGAAGCATCATCACCAGCACGATTAATTTTTAACCCCGATGATAGTTTTTCCATATTCTTTTGTACTGAAGCGTCTGATACTCCAAGTACACGGTTTGAATACATAGCCGACATGTTGTGATTGATGATCATAAGTTCCTCCATGGAATGTAGTCTACCAGCATCCATGCTGATAGGTGAGGATTTTCATCCCCATTACATTCTTTATCGGACAAAACAGTAAAAACCTTTAAATGATTTTAAACGAATCTATAATTTTTTGAAAAATAGCATTTAAAATAAAAAACGACATTCTATAAAAAGAATGCCGTTACTGAGCTACACAGGATTCGAACCTGTGACCCACGCCTTAAAAGGGCGTTGCTCTACCTACTGAGCTAGTAGCCCAAACATTTATTGAAAATGTTTAAATATTATATATAATGCCATTTTTTTTGTCAATTACTTTTTTGGCATTTACCGCATTTTTTCATTAATTACAAAAAAGAGCAGGAAAACCTCAATGAGGAAGCAACGTGAATTAACTTTTCTTAGCCGCAAACGAACTTTTTTAGTTTGACTGCTTTCTTCTATAAAAAGTATTTTCTAAGGGCAACTTTGTTCTAAAAATACCATCAAAATTGTAATACGCTCCCTGAATTGCAGGTGCTGTTGGAATTGAGGTTATTTCACCAACTCCCTTTGCTCCATACGCCAACTCACTCGTATTTTTTTCTATAATAATAGTTTTTATTGGAGGCACATTTACCGAGCGAAACAATCCGAGTGTTCCAAATTTTGCCTGCGGAATTGCATCTTTAAGAGGAAAATCCTCTGTTAGAGCATAGCCAAGACTCATAACAACGCCACCTTCAATTTGCCCTTCTACAGCCTGCGGATTAATTGCCCTGCCAACATCATGAGAAGCAATTACTTGCTCGATTTTTCCATCCCCATTTAAAATAACAACCTGCGTTGCAAAACCGTATGCAACGTGACTTACAGGATTTTTTTTAAGACTACCCATTTTATCAGTGATGCAAGAATACTCGCCAATAAACTGCTCGCCATTAAGTTGATCAAGTTTTTTATTTTTTAATGCAGCTTTTAATTTGAGTGCAGCATTTCGTGTCGCCTCGCCTGTTAAAACGGTTTGACGAGATGCTGTTGTCGTACCAGAATTTGGAGCAAGCCTTGTGTCTGGAAAAGCATAGCAAACATGTGAGCTATCAAGATCAAGAGTTTGACAGACAATTTGTGTTAGAACCGTTCCAAGACCTTGACCAATGCAAACAGCAGAAGAGTATATCCACACCTTGCCGTCTTTAACACTGAGAATACAGCGTCCAATATCAGGGATTCCGACGCCAACTCCCGTATTTTTAAAAGCACAGGCAATCCCCACAGACAGATTTGAATCAGCCTCCGCTTTCTCAAAATCTCTTTTGACGGCAAGCAGCGTCTCTTTCAAGGCCGTTCCCTCATCAGCAATTTGCCCATTGGGAAGCTCCTGCCCCACCTGAATTGCATTGCGAAACCGCATTTCCCAAGGGGAAATGCCAACCAGTTGAGCAAGCTGATTAATATTTGACTCGGTTGCAAAAGTTGACTGAGTAACACCAAACCCACGAAAAGCTCCTGCTGGCGGATTATTTGTATAAACAGCAAAGCCTTCTATATCAACATTTTGATAGTTATAGGGGCCTGCAGCATGAGTGCACGCTCGTTGTAAAACAGGCTCCCCAAGAGATGCATAGGCACCAGTATCTGCAATAATTCTTGCCTTCATTGCCGTAAGCGTACCGTGCTCATCACACGCAGTGGTAAATTCCATTTGCATCGCATGACGTTTTGGATGCATTCGCAGGCTCTCATCACGGCTAAGCGTAAGTTTTACAGGACGTTTTAAAAGCCATGCCATGAGTGCAGCCCGATGTTGCACGCTCATATCCTCTTTTCCGCCAAAACCACCACCAACATTTTTTGCAATGATACGAACCTTTTGCTCAGGCAATCCTAACAAAGAAGTAATTTCGTGCAAATCATCATAAACTCCCTGATCTCCTGTATATACAATCAAATCATCCTTATCAATAAAGGCCAAAGCTGACTCAGGTTCCAAAAAAGCATGCTCCGTAAAAGGAACGGAATACGTATTTGTTACTACATACTTTGATTTTTTAATTATCTCTTCCGCATTACCCCGCTTCAAAACCTGATGAGTTAAAATATTGCCACTACCGTGAATTTTTGCAGCTGTTTCTTTCATAGCCTCTTTTGGACAAGTAATCGCAGGTAAAATTTCATAATCAACTTTGATACGCTTTATGGCATTTCGAGCAATTTCCTGCGTTTCTGCGGCAACTAAGGCAAGCACATCTCCAATCGTCCTAACCTGCTCATTTTCAGCAACTAAACACGGCCAATCTTTTTTAAGGTGGCCACAATAACGATTGCCCCCTAGCTGCTCTATATCCTTTGCGGTAAAAACGCCTGCAACACCAGTAAGTTGCTCCGCTTCACGCGTGTCAATTGATTTAACCAAAGCACGAGCAACAGGAGGCTGCAAGATTGCACCGTGGAGCATTCCCTCAACAAAAAGGTCATCACAATACTCAGCCGTTCCCAGCACCTTATTTTTAGCATCAATGCGATTAAGATTTTCGCCAACAAGACCTTTGCAAGGAACAACAGGAATGTTTTGCTTTTCACGAATAATTTTTGCCGCAAGCATAATCGCTTGCTCTATTTTAACGTAGCCTGTGCAGCGGCAAATATTACCCTGCAGAGCTTTTTTTATTTCGATATTTGTTGGATTAATATTTTGATAAAAAAGTCCACTTGCACTCATCACCATTGCGGGGATACAAAAACCGCATTGCACGGCTCCACAAGAAGAAAAGGAATACGCAAAGGCTTTTTTCCAAAAATCATCAAGCCCTTCAATCGTTGTTACACTCTTTTGTGCAAGTTGCTGTCCTTTAACAACACACGCCTTCATAGCCTTTTTATCAATTAAAACGGTACACGCCCCGCAAGCTCCCTGAGCACAGCCGTTTTTAACTGACGTGATTCTCTCTTTTTCACGCAAAAAAGTCATTAAATTTTCAGTTTCTGCAATTAATTTTTTTTCGTCATTTAATAAAAACTCAATCATCACACCCCCTAAAAAACTATGCAAAAATCATTTTTTTAGATTTAAGTATAAAGTCAGTTTTTGTTTTTGTCAAACTTTTAAACGAGGGTGTTCAGCAAAAAGAGAAAATTGAGGTTGAAAAGCACAGAGATGAAGTGCTTAAATTGCGTAATAAATTGAAAAATAATGAAAGATCGATCCTGCAATTGTAAATAAATGCCAAATGCAGTGCATCCATTTAATTTTTTTAAGGGCATAAAAAATCACACCGATTGTATAAAACGCCCCACCAATCAACAAAAAGGTGATGCTCACAGGAGGAAGATTTTGCTTCATCGTACCATAGGGGAAAATAATGATCCATCCCATAAGAAGATAAGTTACAACAGAAATAATTCTAATACGGTTGCCATAGATTGAATAAAAAGTGATTCCGATTATGGTCAAGCCCCAAATAATTCCAAAAATCAGCCAGCCAGAGGTGCTTCGTAGCGTCGTTAAGCAAAATGGTGTATACGTCCCAGATATGAGCAGATAAATCGAATTGTGATCAAAAACGGAGAAAACTTTTTTTGCCCCGTAAGGAGTGAGCGCGTGATACAATGTTGACATTAAGTACAAAATCACAAGTGATGAGCCATAAATTGCATAGCTTGTCATATAAAATCCACGATCTGCAAGCGGTGCGTTGGAAAAAGCATGCACGAGTAGCACAACCAAGCCTGCAATAGCAAGGCCTGCTCCAATTCCATGCGTAATAGAATTACAAATCTCTTCGCCAATTGTATAGCGTTTTGGAAGCGTTTCATTGTATTTGCGAACTTGTTCTTTTTCAAGCTTAAGAGCAGCTTTTTGATCAGAGCTTGCCATATCAGTCAAATGTTGCAGTTTAAGGCTTTTTATATCATCTTTTAACTGCTGCTTCATGGACTTAATCTTGCTTTTTAAGTCTTTTTGTGCTTGCTTTTTAATTGAAGGTAACAAATTTCACTCCTTGTAATAAACCTTTACCAAATATTTTTAACTTAGACACGGTATTTCTAAAAAAGTTGCACCGCATAAAAACACCGTATCCCCAATTCTTTGGTAAAATGAAAAAGGCTTGCACAGCCAAAGCCATACAAACCTTTCAATTATTTATATTTCTTAAAAATCACGACGCCGTTGTGGCCACCAAAACCAAGCGAGCCAGAGGCTGCACAGTTGATTTCTCCTGCAACACCCTTATTTGGAACATAATCTAAATCACATCCCGCTTCAAGGTCTGGGTTATCAAGATTGATTGTTGGCGGATAAAAACCGTCTTGAATTGCTTTAACGCAGAACAAAGCCTCAATCGCTCCTGCAGCACCTAAACAATGACCTGTCATACTTTTAGTTGAAGAAACCTTCATTTTATATGCGTGCTCTCCAAAGGTTAGCTTGAGCATTTGCGTTTCAGCAGGATCATTAATAGGAGTTGACGTTCCATGTGCATTGTAGTATTGCACCTCTTCAGGCTTAATTCCTGCATCTTTTAACGCCAACTTCATTGCACGAGCACCGCCTGATCCATCAGGATTTGGACTTGTGATATGGTAGGCATCAGAAGATCCGCCATAGCCAATTAATTCTGCATAAATTTTTGCACCACGGGCTTTTGCGTGTTCAAGTTCTTCTAAAACTAAAATTCCAGCTCCTTCGCCCATTACAAAACCTTCTCTCTTTTTGTCAAAAGGACGACTGCCTTTTTCAGGAGTGTCATTAAAACTTGTAGCAAGGGTACTTAAAGCCTCAAAGCTTCCAATACCAAAGCCTGTAATAGTTGATTCTGTTCCACCGCTCAGACAAATATCGCATCGTCCCGCTCTAATTTGATCAAGGGCTGCTCCTAAGGCATCGGTTCCTGAAGCACACGCAGTTGAAAGCGTCAAGCTTGTTCCACGAATATTGTAGAGCATACTAATATTTCCAGGGCCTTCATTGGGGATGAGCATTGGAATTGAAAGAGGTGGAATGCGTTGAGCACCAACTTCAAAGTATTTTTTAAATCCCGCTTCTAAAACCTCAAAGCCGCCAATCCCAATTCCTAAAAAAATTGAGGTTCTGTCCCCGAGTTCGCCGTCAAAATCTTCTTTTTTTAAGCCCGCATCAGCAAGTGCTTGAGCTGAAGCAACAACGCCAAACTGAGTAAATCGAGCCATTTTACGAGCTTCTTTTTTATCCATCCAAGCAGAAGGATCAAAGTTTTTGACCTCTCCTGCTATTTTGACCTTAAAATTTGTTGTGTCAAAATGAGTGATAGGAGCAATTCCGCTTTTTCCAGCCTTAATTGATGCCCATGTTTCATCAACCGTATTTCCAACTGAACTTACACAGCCCAATCCTGTTACTACTACTCTTCTCATTATATTCCTCCGTAATTTAATAAAGTATCTATCAGCAAAGATTTAAAATCCAATGCTTTAAAATCAAATGATTTTATTATTAGTTAAATTGATTTTTCAAAATTAGATTGAAAAACGTTTATGCACCAAGTCCACCATCAACACCGATGACTTGAGCGGTAATGTATAACGACATGTCGGATCCAAGAAAAACGCAGGCGTCTGCAATATCACGAGCAATGCCCGCTCTTTTCATAGGAATGCCTTCAATCCATTTATCACGAGCTTCTTTGTTCACGGCATTAGTCATGTCAGTTTCTATAAACCCTGGTGCAACAGCATTTACTCGGACGCCTCGTCCTGCAACTTCTTTTGCAAGACTTTTGGAAAATCCGATTAATCCTGCCTTGCTTGCCGCATAATTGACTTGCCCGCCTTGTCCATGAAGGCCGACAATGCTTGACATATTGATAATCGAGCCCTTTTTTTGTTTAATCATATCGTTTGAAACAATTTGGCTGGTAATAAAAGCCGACGTCAGATTTACGCGCAAAACGCTCTCCCAGTCCTCATGCTTCATTCGAAATGAAAGCCCATCTCGAGTAATTCCTGCATTATTGATAAGAACGTCAAAAGATCCCGCCTGTGCAAGGGCATTTTTGACCGCTTGAGTAAGATCATCGGCATTGCCTGCATCGCAATACATTTCAACAAATTGTACGCCATGCTCTTTTGCACACTGCTCCAATTCATCCTTAGCTTGTGATGGCTTTGTACAAAAGCCCCACACATTGCAGCCTTCTTCAAGATAGCGGCGTGCGATTTCTTTTCCAATACCACGAGAAGTTCCTGTTATCAGGGCATTTTTTCCTTTTAATAACATACTATATCCTTTACGCTTGAATGCTTTCTAATAAATCAAATTTTCCGCATGAAAAAGACGGAATAATTTCTGCATATTCTGTGTCTTTCCAAAGCTTTGCCAAAACCGTGCCATAGCCGACTTCAAGCACACGCCAATCACTTTGAGAGCATTCTCCTTCGTGATTACAAGCGGAGCAAGAGTTTTCGGAAAGTCCCTTTGCATACTCAAAAATGGCTTTTTCTTCGGTTGTCCATAAAATCGAGCTTGAAATATGTTTGAGTGCGTTTGCTTTAATATCACAAGCCTTTGTTAATTGGCAACCTGTTACATTTGAAAACAAGGGAATGCGAGGGTCTGCAAAAGGAATGTCTGCCAAAACAGAGGCAAATTTATCCGCAGCTTCTTGCATCAAAGGTGAGTGAAAAGGGCCTGCAACTTTGAGCCGCATACAACGACGAGCTCCTGCAGCCTTGAAAGTTTCTTCTGCCCATGAAAGACCGTCAGCGGTTCCTGCAATAACGGTTTGCAAGGTGCTATTTTGATTAACCGCAAAAACATCAGTTCTATCTTTGAGTGTGTCAACAATAACCTGCGTCGTAAGCCCGATAATGGCACTCATTCCAGAAGGATTTCCATCGCTTTTTGAGGCAATATTTTCACAAACTTCTTGCATAATTTGTCCACGCTTTTTTACCGCCGTAAACATATCCTCGAACGTTAAAACGCCACTGGCATACAAAGCTGGCCACTCGCCAAGGCTAAATCCTGCAGCAACAGACGGTTCAACCCCTTTAAGGCGTAATGCTTCCATGACAACAACCGCTGCCGTTGCGGTTACCAGTTGGCTATTATCACTGCGAGCTAAAATCGTTGCATCTGATTCCCATAATAACTTGGTGATGTCTTGACCAATAACGCTTGAAATTCTTTCAAAAACGGATTTTGTTTCTGGAATATTTTCATAAATATCTTTTAACATTCCATTTTCTTGTGCTCCTTGACCAGGAAAAACAAAAATATTTTTTACCATTTGACTACACAGCCTCCCCATGTTAATCCTGCACCAAATCCTACTAAAAGCACTGTCATTCCAGCTTTTAGTCGGCCTTGCTCATATAAATCAGCTAAGGTGATTGGAATGGTTGCAGATGATGTATTTCCATATTCTTCTATATTAATGATGATTTTTTCTTGCGAAAAGCCCAGCCGTTTTGTGGCAGCCTTGATAATTCGCTCATTTGCTTGATGACAAACGACCAAATCGACATCGTCGATAGAAATTTTTTCTTTTTCTAACAAGGCTTCAAGGATTTCGCCCATTTTTGCCACCGCAAAAAAATAAACTGACTTACCATCCATGTGAATTAAGTGATTTTGCTTGTCTAAATACAGGCTTTCAAATCCGTTTCCGTCTGAGCCCAAAATGGTCGAGCGAATCCCAAAATCATTATTGTCAGTTTTTTGCAAAATAACCGATCCCGCCCCATCGCCAAATAATACGCAGGTTGAGCGGTCTTCCCAATTAAGAATTTTTGTAATGACCTCAGCACCCACTACAACGGCATATTTGTAATCCATTGATTCCATAAGGGAGGCAGCAGACTTGAGGGCGTAAATAAATCCCGTGCACGCGGCACTGATATCAAAGGCGGCGGCATTAACCGCTTGCAAATCACGCTGAATCAAACAAGCATTTGTGGGAAAACTGCGATATTCAGGGGTAACCGTTGCCGTGATAATAAGACCGATATCTTTGCGGCAAATATCGTAGCCATCGTTTTTTGCATGTTTTAACGCTTGTTCAGCTGCCAAAGTGCCAAGCGACGCTGATGACTCATCTTCGCCTGCGATATATCGACTAACGATGCCCGTGTGAGAGCGAATCCACTCATCAGAAGTATCAAGCGATTTGTCTAATTCATCATTTTTTACCAATTTTTGAGGAAGCGCCTTGCCCACCCCAATAATACGAATTGACATAATAAATCCTTTATAAAGAGTAATTTGATTTAAGATAGACAAAATCGCCAAAAATGTCAAGTATGTTTTTAGCGATAGATTTGTAAGTTATAGATAGATTATTTTCCGCTGCAAAAAGAGGATTATCTTTTTATGAGCTCAAATCCACAAAAGGGAACTAAAACCTTTGGCACAGTAACCGATCCGTCTTCATTTTGGTAATTTTCTAAGATTGCAACCAAGGCTCGAGAAACTGCAACTGCCGTTCCATTGAGCATGTGGACAAATTTATTTTTTCCATTTTCGTCTTTGTAACGAACATTAAGTCGGCGTGCTTGAAAGTCCGTGCAATTTGAGGTTGAAGTAACCTCGCCCCACTCGCCACCGTTTCGCCCTGGCATCCATGCCTCTAAGTCCCATTTCCGATAAGCGGGTGCCCCTAAATCCCCTTTGCACGTATCAACGACACGGAAAGGAATTTCAAGTCCCACAAAAATCTCTTCTTCAATTGCACGTATTTGCTCATGAATTGCATCAGAATCCTCTGGCAAACAGTAAACAAACATTTCCAGCTTGGTAAATTGATGCACGCGATACAGACCCTTGCTAAACTGGCCTGCAGCTCCCGCCTCTTTTCTAAAACAGTGCGAAAGACCTGCATATTTTAATGGTAATTTTTCTTTATCAAGGATTTCATTTGAGTGATAACCGCCCAGCGTAATTTCCGCTGTTGCAACAAGGCACGTCCCATCACCTTCAAGGGCATAAACATTCGACTCATTCCCCCGAGGATTAAAGCCAATACCCGTAAGGATTTCTTCACGGGCAACATCAGGCGTCGTAAAGGGCGTAAAACCATGTTTTCGCACAACATTAAGGGCGTACATTATAAGTGCCTGCTCTAAAAAAACAGCTTCATTTTTTAGGTAATAAAATTTGCTGCCAGAAACCTTTGTTGCCGCATCAAAATCAACTAAATCAAGCGACTGGCCAATTTCTACATGATCTTTTGGCTCAAAATTAAATTTTCTCGGCGTTCCTACCTGCTTAACTTCAATATTTTCAGTATCAAGAACGCCATTTGGTGCATCAGGATGAGCCATATTGGGAATTTTTCGCCCTTCAATCTCAAGATCCCGTTCTGCAACGCTCAAGGTTTCTTCAAGGGAAGCAATATCAGCCTTAATTTTTTTGCCCTCTTCAATTAAACGATTTCTAGCCTCAGCATCAAGTTTACCCTTCATTCCCGCAGCGTTTTCGTTTCTTTTTTGCTGCAACTCTTGCAAATCAGTAACCAATTGCACTCTCTTATCAAAAAGCTGCACAACCATATCTGCATCGCAGTTCATATTTCGCTCAGCAATATTCTTTTTTACATCAGTAAGATTTTCTTTAATAAATTTATAATCAAGCATGTCTCGAGTGTAGCAAATTATCAGCATTTTGTCAGCCGAATACGGTAAAATTATTAAGAGTTTTCTATACAAAAGCGATGAACAGCTAGATTGAAATTGATTTTTTTTCTATACTATACCCATGGATTTTGGTTTTATTCGTATTGCCTGCGTTTCACCGCAAATGGCAGTGGCAAATTGCAAAAAAAATACTGACAATATTATTTCAAGCATCACAGAGCTTTCCAAAAAAAATGTCGCACTCATTGTTTTTCCTGAACTTTGCATTACATCCTACACGTGTGGCGATTTATTTTTTCAGTCAGCCTTGATTGAAAATGCACAAAAGGAACTACTCCGTATTTGCAAGGAAACACAAAATACCAACGCCCTGATTTTTGTTGGCTTACCAATTTTATTAAACAGCACGCTATACAACTGTGCTGCAGCCATTCAGGCAGGTGAAATTCTTGCCATAATCCCCAAAACTCACATTCCAAACTACAATGAATTTTATGAAAAACGCTATTTTTCGGGCTTTATTGGCGAAAACAAAACGATTTTAATTGATTCCTTGAAGATTCCTTTTGGTACACAGATTTTATTAAGCGACGCAAAAAATACTCACGTACAAATCGCCTGCGAAATTTGTGAGGACTTATGGGCTCCTATCCCCCCCTCATCGAATCATGCACTTGCAGGCTCAACCATTATTGCAAACCTCTCAGCCAGCAACGAAACGGCATCTAAATCATCGTACCGCAAATCCTTAATAGAGATGCAAAGCTCGAAGCTGTTTTGTGCATATGCGTATGCAAATGCAGGAGAAGATGAGTCGACAACGGATCTTGTCTACTCAGGCAATAGTTTTATCTGTGAAAACGGAATTACCGTATGCGAAAAACTGCCCTTTTCAAGCAAAAATACAATAATTGCAGACATCGATGTAGAACGACTAATAAAAGAACGACAAAAAAATACCACATTTTCAAGCAGTCAAAACCAACTATCCAATTCATACCTTCAAATCCCTGTCAACTTGCCACAGCTTGATTTTTTTAAGCAGGACAGCCTCAAAAGAGCTATTGACAGCCACCCATTTGTACCTGCCTCTGATGAAATGCTTGGTTCTCGCTGCAAGGAAATTATTGACATTCAAGCATTTGGACTGGCAAAACGACTAAAGCACACAAAGGCAGCTCATGCAATTATTGGACTTTCTGGTGGACTTGACTCAACGCTTGCATTTTTAATTACCTTTGAAGCATTTAAGATTTTACAACTTGACACAAAGGGAATTATTGCAATTACCATGCCCTGCTTTGGCACAACGGAGCATACAAAAAACAATGCACTTGCATTAGCAAAAGAATTTAATGTAACGATTAAGACAATCCCTATAAAAGACTCTGTTATGCAACATTTTAAAGACATTGATCATGATAAAACAAAGCTTGATATAACGTATGAAAACTGCCAAGCTCGAGAGAGAACACAGGTTTTAATGGATGTTGCAAATAAATTTGGAGGCTTGGTGATTGGCACAGGAGATTTATCAGAGCTTGCATTAGGCTGGGCAACGTATAACGGCGACCACATGTCAATGTACGGCGTAAACGCATCAATTCCCAAAACTCTCGTCAAATCCCTTGTCGGCTATTTTGCTCACCTGTACAAAAAAAATATCGCAGCCGTGTTGAATGCAATTATTCAAACGCCTGTGAGTCCAGAACTTTTACCCCCTGTCAATGGTGTAATTTCTCAAAAAACAGAAGATATTGTCGGCCCCTACGATTTGCACGATTTTTTTCTCTACTATTTTTTACGATTTGGTTTCTCTCCCAGTAAAATTCTTTTTTTAGCGACAATTGCATTTAAAAATCAGTTTGACAAAAACACCATTTTAAAATGGTTAAAAATTTTTCTTAATCGCTTTTTTGCACAGCAATTTAAAAGATCTTGCTTGCCAGATGGGCCAAAAGTCGGCAGTATTTGTCTTTCTCCTCGCGGGGATTGGAGAATGCCCAGTGATGCGGAAGCACAATTATGGTTGCAGGATTTAGCCGTTTTAGAGAATTCAAATCTTTTTAAGGATTTAAAATGAAAGAAAGAGGCAACAAAGTATATAAATTTATAGACTCTGTTATAGGAAGTATTATAATTTTTGCTTTGCAATTTATGCACAAAAAAAACAAACTTCCGTCACTCGACTCTATAAAAAAAATAACGGTCATTCAGTTAGGGGCAATTGGCGATACTATTTTGCTCAGTGCGATATTGCAGGACATAAAAGACACCTTGCCAGAAGCAAAAATCACTTTTATTTGCTCAAAAGGCAACAAGGGAATTGTAGAACACTTACAAACAATTGATGACTTTTACTCGTTTAATTTCAAAAATCCGCTTGCCTCAATTAATCACATCAGAAAAATTCAGCAGTGCGATCTGGTGCTTGATTTTACACCGTGGGCAAAAATTGGAGCAATTATTTCGTTTTTTATTCATGCACGCTATAAAGTTGGCTTCAAGCAAAAAAATATGACTCGCCACCTATTATATGACAACTGGATTGAGCATTCAAATGAGGTTCATGAAGTGATCAACTACAAAAACATTGTTCATCTGCTAGGGATTGCAAAAAACAATTTACCCTCTTTATCAATGCAAGAAAACTTAGATTTTGAAGTGCAAGAAAAATCTGTAGTCTTTCATTTATTTGCGGGTGGAACAAAAAGCTACATGCGTCAATGGACAGAAGAAAACTGGATCATGCTGGCTAAAACGCTCATTAAAAATGGATTTACCATTTATCTTACTGGTGCAAAGCAGGATATACCGAGTGCAGAACTTTTTTGTGAGCGGGCTGATTTTGCTAACTCAGCGAGTATTGTAAATGTAACGGGAAAACTTTCTCTTTCGCAAACGGCAACACTTTTAACAAAGGTTTGCTCCCTTATCACGGTGAACACAGGGATTCTTCACCTTGCAGACAGCCTAAATGTTCCGACAATTTCGCTCAATGGGCCAACAAATATTAAACGCTGGGGAGGGATCCATGATTCTACAACCAATCTTAGCACACAAAATGTGCCATGCTCGCCGTGTTTAAATCTTGGCTTTGAGTATGCCTGTAACGATGAGCATCCTCTTTGCATGAAGAGTATTTCAGTGGAAACAGTTTTAGAAATCTTACGTAAAAAAAATTTGATTGAGGTGCAATAGGATTGCCGAGCAAAAAAAATTAATTTATAATTTGACAAAGGAGCATCAAACGTGAAAAAAATACAAGAGTTAATTGAAAAGCATATAGATTTTTGCAAATATGTTCAAAACGAGCAAGGTCAAACAATAGCATTGATTGCACAAAAAGTTACCGCAGCACTCAAAAGCGGAAATACAGTTTTTTTTATGGGCAATGGTGGCAGTGCCGCAGACTCTCAGCACCTTGCAGCAGAACTTGTAGGACGATTTAAAAAAAATCGCAAAGCATATAGCTCAATCGCCCTTACTACAGACACTTCAATTTTAACATCGATCGCAAATGATTACGGTTACGAGCATATTTTTTCCCGCCAACTTGAAGGCCTTGCAAAAGCTGGAGATATCGTTTTTGCTCTTTCAACATCGGGCAATAGTCCTAATGTCGTAAAAGCAGTTGATTTTGCAAAAAAAAACAAACTATTCGTCATTGGACTTTTAGGAAAAGACGGTGGCATTCTCAAAGAAAAGTGCGACACGGAAATTACTATTAACTCAAATGAAAGCGACAGAACACAAGAAATGCATGGAATGATTGGCCATATTATATGCGAGCTTGTTGAGGAGGCTTTGAGTGAATAAACTAGATGCAGCACAGCTACGCAATAAAATTCTAAGCATTCAAACAAATGTGAATATTCTTGTTTTTGGGGATATTTTGCTTGATGAATATATTTTTGGTTCGGTGAATCGTATTTCGCCAGAAGCCCCCGTTCCTATTTTGAATGTAAACTCAGAAAAATTTGTACTGGGAGGAGCTGCAAATGTTGCGGCAAATCTGATTGCATTGGGAGCAAACGCTTTATTGTGTGGTGTTTGTGGCAAGGATGCACAACAAGAAAGACTTTTTCGTCTTTTAGAGATTGCTTCGGTTAAAAATTATATTTTGCAAAACAAGTCAAAACCAACTATCACAAAATCACGTATTGTTGCAGACAATCAGCAAATGATGCGAGTTGACCGTGAAGACACAAGCCCGCTTTCTATGCATGTAGAGCAACAACTTACATCCGTGATTGATACAATTTTTGAGCAAAACACCATTGACGTCATACTTATTTCTGACTATAACAAGGGAACTTGCACGCAATCCCTTTGTACGCACCTTATACAAAAAGCAAAAAAGCAAAATATCATGGTATTAGTTGATCCCAAAGGAAGTGACTGGACAAAATACAGTCATACTGATTTTATAACGCCAAATCTTAAAGAGCTGTCAGATATTACACAGACCGCTATCAAAAATGATGATTTATGCATTGCTAACTATGCACAAAAAGTGATGCAGGATTTTAACATCAAAAATCTTTTAGTAACGCGCTCTGAAAAAGGAATGTCGCTTTTTGAGGGAAAATCAACATTCACAATAAAAACTCAGGCAAAAGAAGTCTTTGATGTATGCGGTGCAGGTGATACAGTAATTTCAACGCTCGCGTACTTTATCGGCTTAAAACAATTCACTCAAATTGAATGCGTGCAGCTTGCAAACCTTGCAGCGGGAATTAGCGTTGCTCACTTTGGCACGTATGCCGTAAGCCTTGCTGAAATTTTACATGAACTCCCCAGTGAAAACAGCAAAATCATTTCTGTACAAAATCTTTCCAGCCTTGTCCAGCGACTAAAAAAAAGTCAGAAAAAAATTATCTTTACTAATGGATGTTTTGATATTTTACATATTGGGCATGTTCGCTACCTTAGTCAAGCACGTTCCCTTGGCGATATACTAATTATTGGCCTTAATTCAGACAATTCTGTAAAAAGGCTGAAAGGAGAAAATCGCCCAATCAATAATGAACAAATCCGCTGTGAAATGCTAAGTTATCTTCCTTTCGTTGACTATGTTGTTGTTTTTGAAGAAGATACGCCGCTTGAAATCATAAAAATGATAGAGCCACATATTCTCGTCAAAGGCGGTGATTATAAAATTGAAGATATCGTGGGGCGTGAATTTGCTCAAGAAGTTCAAACAATCAGCTTTGTTGAGGGCTTTTCAACTACCAATCTTTTGGAGAAATCACGACAAAATGAAACATAAGGCCATCTTTTTAGACCGCGACGGCACAATAAATGTGGACACAGGCTATTTATATAAATGGGAGGATTTTCATTTTATTGACGGCGTCATTAAGACACTCAAAAAACTCAAAGAAAAAGGATTTTTATTAATTATTTTAACAAATCAATCAGGCATTGCACGAGGATTTTTTACCGAGCAAGATGTACAAGTATTGCACAATAAAATGAATGCTTTTTTGCAAAAAAATTATAACTTTCAGTTTGACGGTATTTATTATTGCCCTCATCACGAACAGGGGACGCAAAAAAAATATACCATTGAATGCAACTGCCGAAAACCAGAAAAAGGAATGCTGTTACAAGCACTCAAAGACTTTGATATTGATCTTTCTGCGTCTATTATGATTGGCGATAAGGATAGTGATAACATAGATCCAATCAATTTACCCTTTATTAAGGTTTCAAAAAACTTTACCCTAACTGATGCTACCAAAAGTATTCTAAATAGATAAATGGAAATTGTAAGCTTAAATAACAAAATAGTTTCATAAAAAAAAGAGTAGCGTAAAAGTTTGCACTTTTTTGGCTACTCTTTTTATCTAGCAATACAAAATTCTTTTATGAGGCAAAAACACCTGTTTCAAGAATCTTCAAAACCTTTGTTGGACAACCTGTTACGCAGTCCCCACATGAATTACACAGTGCATAATCCACAACAGGAATTCCGTTTGTAACAACAAGGGCTTTTTTTGTACAAGCACGCTCACACTTTCCACACTTAATACAACCAACCTTACATTGCTTCATAATGCTTGCTTTATTTTCGCTTCTATTAGAGCAAAGTGCTACAGCCCCTTTTCTCTCAAGCGGTATTCGGGTAAAAAGTTTTTGAGGGCAAGCTTTCTCGCAGGCAGCACAGCCAGTACACTTATCATAATTGATATGAGGAAGCCCATCTTTTTCGATCTCGATAGCTCCAAATTGGCAAGAAGAAACACAGTCGGCAAGTCCGATGCAACCAAACTGACAAAACTTAAGTCCGTTTACGGCAATTTTTGCTCCCTTGCAAGAAGGAACGCCAACGTAATCACCTTTAAGAGGAGTGTGTGCCTTTGAGCCTTGACAGGCAAGCACTTCAACTTTTTGCACAGCCTCAGAGACAATTCCCATAATTTTGGCTAAAGCCATCGTGCAATCAACGCCACCTGCAGTACAACCATCAACAGGAGCTTGCTCTTTTGCAACAGCAGCAGCAAAACCATCGCAGCCAGGAAATCCGCAGCCACCACAGTTTGCACCAGGGAGAGCTTCGCGTAATTCTTCAACCTTAGGATCAACCTCAACATAAAAAATTTTTTTGAAAAAACCTAATAAGATTCCAAGTGAAAAGGCTAATCCAAAAGCCACTAGAATTGTGTATAAAATAGTCATTTTTTTCTCCTGTTACCCAATTAAGCCTGTAAATCCGCCGAATGCTAATGAAAGCATCGCAGCCGCAACAAAATACACAGGATTCCCTTTTAAAAATGAAGGAACGGGAGCAATTTTAAGTTTTTCTCGAATACCTGCCATTAAAAGCATAGCAACAATAAAACCTGCAGCTCCACCCATTGCATAAAAAATTGACTCAACAAAATTGTATTCTTTTTTAATACAGTTCAGCGTTAAAGCCAAAATCGCACAGTTTGTTGTAATCAATGCAAGGTAAACGCCCATTGAACTGTATAGTGCAGGAGCCGCTTTTTTAAGATAAAACTCAACAAGCTGAACCAAACTAGCTATAACTAAAATGAACGTAAGTGTTTGCAAAAACAAAAGGTTAAGTGGTGCAAGCACAAAATAATAAAGCGGATAGGTTACAAGTGTTGCAAGAACCATAACAAACGAGGTTGCAATTCCCATTCCGCTAGCTTTTTCAACATCGCTTGTCATTCCAATAAATGGACATAGTGCCAAAAACTGCATAAAAACAACGTTATCAACAAGCATTGACGATAAAAAGATTTTAATCAAATCACTCATGCTGAAACTCCTTTAGAAGATTTTTTTTTCTCAAGGCATGATTTTAAAAGCATATTTAAAGAAATAAATAAGCCAAAAACAAAAAATCCACCAGGAGGAGCTGAGAAAAACCCGATTGTATATTCTTCAGGAATAATTCTCATGTCAAAAAGTGTGCCTGTTCCAACAAGCTCGCGAACAAACGAAATGCCAACCAAAACCCACGTATAGCCAATTCCCATTCCTAATGCATCCAAAATACTGCTTGGAATGCTTTGTTTTGAGGCAAAAGATTCAACTCGTCCCATAATGATACAGTTTACAACGATCAATGGAATGAAAACACCGAGCGACTTTGACAAAGAAGGAAGGTAGGCTTGCATCAAAAGATCGACAATCGTTGTAAAAGACGCAATGACAATGATAAAAATTGGAATACGAACGCCGCTTGGTATAATTTTTTTACACAAGCTGATGATAATTTCACTCATCACAATGACAAAAATCATTGCAGCCCCCATCCCCAAACCATTCATAACCTTGCCCGTTACTGCAAGAGCCGAGCACAATCCAATCATCAAGGCAACAAGAGGATTTTCTCGTACTATTCCATTGCTAAAAATTCTTAATTTACTTTGCATGAAAACCCCTATTTATTTAATTGATAATTTTCTGAACCAGCAGGAGCTGGATCGCCATCATAATTTTGTGCAAGATAATCAGCTGCAGCATAACCGCCAATTTTTACAAAATC
>JBOFSR010000116.1:0-1634 GCA_051651645.1 Treponemataceae bacterium
GCCGACGAACATTATTTTGATCATATATGGAGTAATACCATATTTTTGTCCCTGATTGCAGTTTTTTTTGAAAAAGAGTAAATGGTTGTCTGTATCTCATGATCATCTCCACAAGGTAAAATCTTTTGATTTGCTTACACAAATGTTGATAGTTTTTCTTGAAAGATTAATAAACAATTGATATAACATTGTTTATAGAATATCTGATCAATCCCTAGCGCGTATGAATTACAAAAGACTTTTTTAAAGGCAAGTAAAATTAACTTGCTTTTTTTATACTTTTATAGTATGATGTGTACGTACACATTTTGAAAAATCGGAATACACACCCGCATATTGGAGGATTTATGAGCGACGTAATAAAAAAAGCAATCACTGAAGGCAAGACAACACTTGGAATCGAGCTTGGTTCAACACGGATTAAAGCCGTCTTGGTCGATGAGTTATACAAACCCATTGCATCAGGAAGCTACGAATGGGAAAGCCAGCTCATCGATGGCAACTGGACGTACAGCCTTGATGTAATCCAAAAAGGAATTCAAGCAAGCTACGCAAATCTCTATTCTGACGTAAAAACTAAGTACGGCATTGCTTTTACAAAAACAGGAGCCATTGGCATTAGTGCCATGATGCATGGGTATATGGCTTTTGATCGTGAGGGCAATTTGCTTGTGCCGTTTAGAACATGGCGAAATACCACAACTGCTCAGTCTGCAGAAGAGCTCACCACGCTTTTGTCATTCAATATTCCGCACCGTTGGAGTATCGCTCATTTGTATCAAGCAATTTTAAATAGTGAAAAACACGTAGGTGAAATATCTTACTTAACAACACTTGCAGGCTACATTCACTGGATGCTAACGGGCGAAAAAGTGCTGGGTGTAGGCGATGCTTCGGGAATGTTTCCAATCGACAGCACGAGTGGCGATTATGCAAAAGATATGATTGATCGTTTTGACAATCATATTAAGGCAAAACAATTTGCATGGAAAACAACCGATATTTTACCCAAAGTTTTGAGTGCAGGCGATACAGCGGGCAGTCTCACTTCCGATGGCGTAAAATTCCTTGATCCGACAGGAACATTGCAAGTAGGCATTCCGCTTTGCCCTCCAGAAGGCGATGCTGGCACGGGGATGGTTGCAACTAACGCCGTCGCTTCTCGCACAGGAAACGTTTCTGCAGGCACCTCAATTTTCGCGATGATCGTTTTAGAAAAATCCTTGTCAAAGGTGTATCCCGAGATTGACATGGTTACTACTCCTGATGGAAAGCCTGTCGCCATGGTTCATTGTAATAATTGCACCTCAGATCTTGATGCGTGGGTAAAACTTTTTTGCGAATACACTGCTTTACTCGGCGTTGATTTACCAAAGTCAAAAATTTATGACATTTTGTATGAAAAAGCCCTCGAAGCCGACACCGATTGCGGTGGGTTGATTTCCTTTAATTATTTTGGCGGGGAGCCAATCACCGATATTCATGAGGGACGCCCTCTTTTTGTGCGAAACCCTGATAGTATTTTTAATCTTGCAAACTTTATGCGAACACATTTGTACGGTGCTTTGGCAACGCTTAAAATTGGCATGGATATTCTTTTTGAAAAAGAAAAAGTTCAGCTTGAGCAAATTGTT
>JBOFSR010000117.1:0-1223 GCA_051651645.1 Treponemataceae bacterium
AATCTTTGTCTTATTATTGCCGTCATGGTTAGCCAAACTGAACTTGTTCAGTCCTGCAGTTCATTTTAAGCTCAATTGAATGCCAGCCACACTGTTCGATATATTCTGTGAGCCTCGCATTTCTGTATGAACTGAGCAAAAACTTTCCTTTTAAGTTTGCCAATGCTTCTAAAAGCTCATCAAAAT
The DNA here is from genome assembly GCA_051651645.1 of Treponemataceae bacterium. Taxonomy (GTDB): domain Bacteria; phylum Spirochaetota; class Spirochaetia; order Treponematales; family Treponemataceae; genus JBOFSR01. The sequence goes on from JBOFSR010000117.1 coordinate 187, forward strand.
CTGATTGCATAGCCATCATAATGCCCTTGGTACGATCCCACGTAAGGCGGGTCGCAGTACATAAACGCCTGCTGTGAATCACGGCTTTTGATAATCTTAACGGCATCGCAACACTCAATCTGTGCATTTTGCATTCGCTCGGTATACTCATGAGTAAAGCTATCCCGCTTGTTAAGAACTTTGCGGGTCGTTGTGCCTGTGGTCTTTTATTTATATACGAAACACGTTCCGTATATAAATGACTAATTTAAGAAGCAAGCTTCTTAAATTAGCAAATTACGAGTACATACAAAGTATGCTACGAGTAATTAGAGCATCCACACCGCCCACGCTCTTTTAACACGGTCAAACATTTGAGGGTTTTTGAATACAACTTCTGCTTCATCATGTTACTTTCGACTATGCAAAGAAAGCTCGACAAGCTTACTCAACGCATCAAAGTCAGTTTTCAGCACTTCATAAAAATTAATCAACTCACAGTTCGTATCATTGATAACTTCACAAGGAGAGGGCTGCTTGGCAAAGAAAATTGCCCCTCCTCCAACAAAGGATTCAACATAAGTCTTATGCTCAGGGATAAGACTTAAGATTTTTCGTGCAAGCTGTTGCTTGCCTCCGTAGTACGAGATTGGTGTTTCTATGCCTAGAGCGATGTTTTTGTGGTCAAAACGAAGTTTTGGCGGTTGCATTGTAACCGAGCAAAAACTCGCAAAGTAAGCTAACGGCTTACGTCTTTGCACTGACACGAGGCGATGTCGCCCTATTTATATACGAAACAAGTTCCGTATATAAATGACTAATTTAAGAAGATTGCTTCTTAAATTAGCAAATTACGAGTGCATACAAAGTATGTTACGAGTAATTACAATCTTGATTTTGCTGAACTCTTCTTGAGTGATCTCTCCGTCGGTGAGTTTTTCATCAAGCGTCTTTGAAACAATTTCGCCCTCCACAACCTTAAAGCCAACATCACACGGCTCAAGTCCTGCAATTACTTTCTCTTCTTTGTTCATTTTCACGATACAATCACAATCAAG
>JBOFSR010000118.1:0-1854 GCA_051651645.1 Treponemataceae bacterium
TGTGTAGGTGCAATAAGTTATCAAAAATTAGCAATGGAGATATTAGAACGTGGCTAAACTAGGATTAGGAAAAGGGCTTGGAGCTCTTCTTGATGACAATGAATATGACTCAAGTGTTCTTACAGGGTTTGATAAGAAAAAAGACCCAGAGGTAAGCTCGAATAGTGAAAATCACTTTGTTGACGTCAACGCCTTAAAACCAAATCCTTATCAGCCGCGCACTGAATTTAACGAGCAAGCCTTGAATGAACTTGCCGACTCTATTCGAGAGCATGGAATTATTCAGCCAATTGTTGCAGAAGAAGTTGGAGATGGAAGCTACTACATTATTGCAGGCGAGCGGCGAACACGTGCAGCAAAGCTTGCAGGATTGGCGAAAGTCCCTGTATACATAAAAAAGTTTTCTGATAAAAATAAGCTTGAAGTTGCACTTATTGAAAATATTCAACGGGAAAACTTAAATCCAATTGAAGAAGCCCGAGCCTATCAAAAAATTCTTGAAATGTCGAACCTAAGTCAGGATGAAGTTGCTAAGCGAGTAGGCAAAAATCGCTCAACGGTAACGAATGCCTTGCGGCTTTTGAAACTTCCAGAGGATATGCAAAATTCATTGGCAAATGGAGCTTTAAGTGCAGGGCATGCACGAGCATTACTTTCTATTTTAAATCCCTCCGATCAGCGTGTGCTTTTTGCACGCATTGCAGGATCAAATATTTCTGTGCGTGAGGCAGAGGAGCAGGCATCACTTTTGAATAGCGGCGGTAAAATTCAAAAAACTGACAAAAAGCAAAGCGATCCGCCAAAAAAGGATGCCAACTTAAGCGAACTACAAGAGCAGTTGATTGAAGTGCTTGGAACAAAAGTTACGCTTAAAGGCGATTTAAACCGTGGCAGTATTCAAATTGATTATTTTTCATCAACAGACCTTGATCGATTGTATGAACTACTAACAAAAAAAGATATTTATTAGAAATTATAGTGATAAGTAGCACTAAACGCTAGTACCTCTGCTAAGAATAAAGGCTTATCACCCAAAAATAATGGGTGTCATATCTCGAGAAAAATTAATATCCTTGAGAAAACGCGACTTTATGACATTTTCTGCAATAAAGATTTTACACACGAATACTTTTTATAACATTAATAAAAAACAACCGCGTTATACGGTTGTTTTTGGCAACATATTCACTTATTTTTTTCTATAGACTAATGGCTGAATAGCAGGTTGATAGCCCTTTGAAGCCTCAATCTCTTGAACAACCTCAAAAGATTTATCTTTGTCATAATTTGAAGTTTGTACAGTTAGAAAATCAGCGTCGGCTGGTTTCCATTTACCAAATTGAAAATAATGAGTGAGATCAAGCCATATCTCATTATCCTCAAAAACATATGTTCCAGACAAAGCAGGATCATAAATATCTTCATTATTAGCAGGATAAGTCCGACTATAATCAAAAGTTTCATTAGATTTAAACCTAAATTCATAATAGAAATCATCAGCTTCTGCCGCCCAAGTACTTATCACCATTGCTCCTCCACTGCCACCACCAACGCCAATTTCATCTGCACAGCCACCAACTAATACCACAAATAAAATACTACATAACACTAAAAATATTTTAAATTTCATTAACATGCTCCTTTTATTAAAAAACAGGTACTATCACAATAAAAGTGCTATTTTTTTTCTTTTTGTGCTGATTTTTTTGTAGCAGCTGGGGTTTCTTTTATTTTGTAGCGATACGTTAAGCTAAACGCTAAAGAATCTGCACTAAGTTGATCTTTTTTATCAGCAAGAGCTGCATTTGGATATATTTCTTTTCCTATAATGCCAAGATTATATTGCATACGCAC
>JBOFSR010000119.1:0-9071 GCA_051651645.1 Treponemataceae bacterium
TGAGCTCGTCGCAATTGTACCCTAAAAATACTTTGTATTCTTCATTTTCGGTATTGCCCGTGTTTGCTATGGAAGGGTTTAAGTTTTTTTCTGCACCAATTTTGATTTCTGTATTGGGGACGCCGCTTCCTTTTCTTGAGCTTTTTGGATCCTTTGCGATTGTTCCTGCAAATGATGCACAAATTTCTTTGTACGGTGGCGGCGGCATTAAGTTTGGTGGCAGTGTGAAAAACTTTTTTTACAGTGGGTTTGTTCGCTATGCCTATAAATCAGAAAGCCTTGAGGATTTTTTGCTTGAATCTGGCTTGGGCACAGGCATTTCTCTGGGCTTTACGTATCGAGGGCTTCATATGGACTTTGCCTCAGAATATGTTTTTGGGCATACAAAAGGTCTGCTCGTTCCCTTTGAAAGCCAATGGACTATCGGACTTGGAATTAAAATACAGGATAATTTTTTTGCCCTTGGAATGTGGATAAAATTATACAACTCGATTAGTCTTGAAGAAGTCTTTTTTGCTGATTTTTTTGCCTCGGGCTTGGACGCCTCTTTTTTATTGCCAAATACTAATGTGATTTTGAAAACTGGTTATACAACAAGTAGCAGTGACTTGCGTGACTGGACAATGCAAATACTAACAAGTGTGATTTTGCTTTTTTAACAAAAAGATCTCCTCCCTTTGGGGCAGATAACTTGCCGTGCAGGCTTGCAAAATATTGATTATTTGGCTACTATGATAAAAGGCTTTTACCAAAAGCGATTTATGTCAATGCGAGGAGTAAAAGATGCGTTATGTGCTTTCTGTCTTAGTTGAAAATAATTCAGGTGTTTTAAGTCGTGTTTCTGGATTGTTTAGTCGCCGTGGTTATAATATTGACAGCTTGACTGTTGGAGAAACCCATAATACTGCTATTTCACGAATTACCATTGTTGTAAAAAGTGATGAGCATACCTTGGAACAAATTCAAAAGCAGCTTTCAAAACTTATTGAAGTCATTTCTATTCATCAATGTGAGCTTTCAGAAACGGTTGTTCGAGAACTTGCCTTAATAAAGGTTAGCTCTGTGGGAGAAAAAAGAGGGGCGATAATTGAAATTGCCAATATTTTTCGTGCACGCATTGTTGATGTCGCTCCTAACTCCTTGATTATAGAAGCAACAGGTAGCGAAGAAAAAATTTTAAGTCTCATTCAACTCCTTGAGCCATTTGGAATTAAAGAACTTGTCCGCACAGGCCTTACCGCCATGGGGCGTGGTGAAACGGTTTTAGCATAACGGTATATTATTTTTAGGATTTTTTAGTGAAATACTCATGTTTAGTAATTTTTTTTATACAGCTCTTTTTTTTATCTTGTGCAAGAGATGTAAAAACGGTGTCAATTTTTAGGGTGAATAATAAAAATTACCCTATTTATGCCTTGAACGAAAATGCAGCAAATTCTGTTATTGATACAGAAAAAACGCCGTATGCTTTTTATAGCTTTCATGCTAACAGTCCCTTAATAGAAAAAGCGTTGTCAATTGAAATTGAGAGTGTCTTTGCAGCTGAGGGAAAGGTGAGTTTTGGTTTTTTGTTCGAAAATGATTTTATTGCAAAAAATCAACTAAAAGAAGAATTAGCTTCCCGCAATATGATTTCTGCTAGTCTCGATCAAAAAAAACTTACGCAATACGATATTTCAAATAAAAAGGCTGTTCTTGCTATTAAAATCCCAGAGGATGCTTTGGTAAAAGGTTTTTTTGTAGAATCATCAATTCCGCTCAAAATAATTTCTGTAGAAGAGACTGCTCCTTTTTATGGTTGGCTGTATAAAAATGGCGTCCCGCATTTTAGCTCTTTTTCAGAAAGTTTTTTTAATGTAAGCCAAACGGACTTTGATTTATCTCCTGTGCAAAATAAAACGGGTAAAATTACGGTTTACTTTGACGAAATAGCAACCTTGGATGCACAACAGCCTGTTGTCAATCTGTCTATTGCAAATCAAATGCATACTATTCGTCTTGCACCTCAGTTGAAGCAAGCAACTTTTTATACCAGTCAGCTTTCTCTGTCACCGAATTCACCGCTCATAATTAGATCAAAAACTCCTCTTAGAGGATTTACCTTTATAGAAGAAAACAACGTTGCAGAACTTTCACCGCTAACAGCTGATATTGGTTTAATGTTGCGCTGGGATCAGCAAACATGGCGAAAACCTGAATTTGAGCTTTTTTCATGGGAGTCGTTTCCTTCCATTTTGGTTTTTGATACACTTGATTATAAAATTCAGGATAATTTTTTTAAGCGACTTGCATTTTTTGTTGAAAAAAGCGGGTATCGTGGTAAGATAATGTCTCTAAAGGATATAGCAGCCTTGCATGCCTTTAATGCCCACGATTATAAAGCTGCTGATTTGGCAGCCTTTTTCACACAGGCTCAACTTGAAGGCAGCACTCTCACTAATGAAGAAAATATTCTCCTTGATATTTTGCTTGTAAATCACGTTATAACCAAATCAGAAAATGGATACAATGAGGGCGTTGGTGCGGTTCTTTCTATTTCACGTGAATCGCCTGCGTACTTGCGTGAGGTTTTGATGGTTCATGAAGGATTGCACGGTCTTTTCTTTATTGATGGTGATTTTCGTAATGAGGTTAAAGAAGAATTCCATAAAATGGACGCACAAAGCCTTGAGTTTTTGCTCCAATATTTTGTGCTAACACCAAGTTTAGCATATGATTTGACCGACACGTATCTTGTCTACAATGAGTTTATGGCATATGCTTTGCAACAAGCTCCGTCGAATATAAAAAAATATTTTACCGAAAATCTTGCAAATCGCCAGTTTATACGTCGAGCAAGACCTGATTTGATTGAGTACTTGATTGAGACAGAGGGTCGAGCATTTACTCTTGCAGGAGAAAATCTAAGTCGTTATATTTACGATCGCTGGGGTTATTTTGGCGGAAGAATAACTTTGATTACAAAGTAGGTTTTCCCTGCGGTGCTCTGCCCGTAAATAATTGAAATTGATATTCGCTTTGACGAGCAAGTAAAAATGTCCCATTTTGAGTTCGGCAGCCCGCAGCGTTTGCCCGTTTCATTAATGCCGTCTCGGTGTGATTGTAAATTGTTTCAAATAGAATTTCTTTGCCCGTGAAGTGGTAAAACGGAATAGGATCTTCTTCAGTGTTTGTGTGATTTGTGCCAACAGTTGTTGTCTGGATAATTAAATCAGAATATTTTCGCAACAGTTGCTCATCCTCATCCCCTAATGCTGACCACGCAAAACGGTATTTATCGGCAAGCATTTTTGCAGAACCGACTGTTCGGTTAAAAATACAAGCCTTCCCTTTGAGCATTTTGACTGCATACGCTGCAGCATATCCTGCCCCTCCAGCCCCAATGATTGCAACCCTTGAGCCACGTAGATTATGTATTCCCAAAAATTTTGTGAGTGTTTCAATAAATCCTTTGCCTTCAGTGTTATATCCTATCCATCTTCCATTTTTGTATAAAACTAAATTACAAACGCCAACATCCTCGCATTCTGGTGAAACGGCTGAAACATAGTCAAGCACATCTTTTTTGAACGGCGAGAGGATTGTCAAACCCTTAATGCCCAATAGCTCTGCAAAATCAAGAGACTCTTTTATATCTGTTGACGGCAAGGATATATACACATTCTTCAAATCTTTTGATTTGTATTTCTTGTTGTGAAAAAGAGGGCTTTTTGTTGTATCAAGCGGAAATCCTGTTGTTCCATAAAGGTTTGTCTGCGTATCAATTGAGTCAAATTGATAGCTTTCAAAAAGCGTGATAGGATCAATTTCCTTGTCTAAATCATCATGATTAATCTTTGTTGTCGCGGCAGTGTATGTGATAAATGAATGAAATTTTGACGCAAGCAATCGGCTTGGCAAGCTAAACTGCCCAATGGGATTGATAATCATTTCTTTGTGAGCAAGTTTTTCAGTCTGAGAAAAAATTGAAGTCAGCTCCTGCAGGGATTGTGGAGTGCAGGTGATTTTGGGGATTTCAAATTTTGTTCTACGCAAGCGTTGTATGTGCTCGTCAATATCGACAACCGTACCTTGAATATTATAATAGCTTCGAATAATTTTCGTTCCAAACGCAATTGCCGCATCATGCAGGCATGACACATTAAAATCTTCCTCTAGGTCAACAAAGGCAAACTTTTTTCCCGTTTCGCTACTCATAAAAGCAAGAGCCCGTGCGAATAATACGGTTCGTGTAACCTCGCCTTCATCATATAATCCGCCGTCAATTTTTCGACGAATACTCAAAATACACGGCACATCAATGAGGTTTGGAAATTTGCGAATATATAATCGCTCATCGGTTGTTAAATAATCTGCACGTAAATCAACTAAGTCAATATAATTACGGTATTTTTCAACGGTTTTTATATTTTCCTCGAGCGTGCTTCCTGTAAGGCTTAAACAAATTTTTGATTGATGCATTTTTTTCCTTGCCGAATGATTATTGAACTGCCAGTATTTTAGCATGATTGGGTAGACAATGCAAGATTGTACTGCTAATGGAACGCCTTTTCTGTCAAATTGACAAAGGATGTTCATTGTGATATACTTTAGAAAATTTCTTAAGGATAAATTGTGATAGGTGTATTTCTTAATCAAAAAGCAACTAATGCAACAAAATATATTTATGCAGGATTGCAATCACTCAAGCATCGCGGTCAGTATGGTGCAGGAATTGCCTATTGTTCCGAAAAAAAAATTCATCAACATAAAAATATCGGTAACGCGACAAAAACTGTCTGCGAGCCAACAAAAAGTAATGTAGCGATTGCAAAAACGATGCAATATACAAAAAATCTGCAGCTGGAGGATGTGCAGCCCTTTGTCAGTCATTTTAAGCTGGGAAGTATTGCCGTGGCTTTTAGTGGCGGACTTGAAAATGAAGCGGAGTTGCGGGACAGTCTTCAAAATGGCAATTGTGCATTCACTTCTTTTTCTCAAGCGGAGATTATAGTTCATCTTATTGCAAAAAGTTATAAAAAAGGATTTGAGCGGGCTGTCTCAGATGCGGTAACCGCTCTTAAAGGCTCTTTTACGCTTTTAGTGATGACTGACGATCTTTTAATTGCGGCTCGGGACGAGCAAGGTGTTGAACCTCTCAGCTTAGGAAAAATTGAGAATGGATGGATGCTTTCAAGTGAAACGTGTGCCATTGATTCTTGCCGTGGCGAGGTTGTCCGTGATATTAAGGCTGGCGAAATTGTAATTATTAGCGAAGATGGAATTTTTTCGTTTGACTTTGCCGATAAAAAAGAGCCTGCTATTTGCTCGTATGAATATGTATATTATGCACGGCCAGATTCCTGTATTGACAGCATTTTTGTGTATGAGGCTCGCAGTAAGTTGGGAGCAACGCTTGCTCGAGAAAGTCCAGTTACCGCTGATATTGTGGTTGGCGTGCCAGATTCAGGCTTGTGGGCGGCGATGGGCTATGCGCAGGCTTCTCATATTCCGTACACAATGGGAATTATTAAGAATTCCTACAGCGGAAGAACAAGCGAATTCAATTCAAATGATTTTTATATGGGCGATTTTTTTACTCACGAAGAACAGCGTAAATTTGCTCCATTTAATGTATTAAAAAATAATGTTTGGGGAAAGAGAGTTGTCCTTGTTGATGATTCGATTATTAGCGGAAAAACTGCACGCAATCTTATTGCAATGCTCAAAAATGCAGGGGCGACAGAGGTTCATCTTCGGATAGCATCTCCGTTAGTCGTGTCAAATTGCAAATTCACCCCAAATCTTCCAATGATGTCAAATCTTATTAGTGCAGAAAATACAATTGATGATATTCAGCATACAATTGGTGCAAACAGTCTTTCGTTTTTATCTCGGCAAGGCATGTTGACAGCTCTTCATAGTTTACAGCTTTCATCGCTCGGTTTTTGTACAAGTTGCTTTAATGCAATATAAAAATGGTAAGGAATTAATATGAAAGATTTTCTTGAAAAAATAAATGCATCTAATGTAAAAGCTGAAGATAGAATTGATGCCCTTAAATCCTTAGTTGCCGCAATTAATGAAGATGATTTTCCGCCTTTTAGTGGAGAAAACAATAATCACGTTCACACAATTTATAGTTTTAGTCCGTATACGCCAACGATGGCAGCTTTGATAGCAAAAAAATCAGGGTTGGATGCCACAGGCTCTGTTGATCATGATTCAATTAGTGCTGCAACTGAAATGAAAACGGCGTGCGAAATTTTAAAACTTGGTTGCACGACGGGATTTGAGGTTCGTACAAGCTTTAAGAATACTCCCTTTGAAAGCAAGCGACTAAATAGTCCCGAATCAATTGGGGTCGCCTATATCACCGTGCAAGGCATTCCCTCTGGAGCGATCTCAAAAGTCCGCGATTTTTTACTCCCCATTCACGAGGCACGCAATGAGCGCAATCGTAGCATGATTGAAAAGCTTAATCAGCTTTTGGCAACGGAGTATGCAGGTGAGGTCGTGGATGCAATTTCTTATGAGGATGATGTTTTGCCGCTTTCAAAAGCTAATGAGGGTGGCAGTATTACCGAGCGGCATATTTTGTGTGCTTTTGCAATCAGCCTTGCAAGAAAATATCCTTCGCTTGATAAGCTGCTTTTTGTCCTCAAAGAACGCTTAAAAATTGCAATTCCCGCACAAATTGAAAAATTACTTATGGATTCAATGAATCCTCATTTTATTTATGATTTAATCGGTCTCTTGAAACTGGAGTTTTTACAGCGATTTTTTATTCAACCAAGCGAGTGGGAGTGTCTTCCTGTTGATGTTGTTGTCAATTTTGCTCACTCAATTGGGGCAATTCCGTGCTATGTGTATTTTGGCGATGTAAAAGATGCTACGGTGGGTGGGGCAAATCCTAATCCTTTTGAAGATGACTTTCTTGAAGATTTGCTTTTAGTTCTAAAAGAATTTGGGTTTTTAGCGGTTGCCTATGATCCGTCTCGAAACTCAAAACATCAATTAATTCGCTTGCAACGCTTTTGTAAAAAATATGAATTTCTTCAAATCCTTGGAACGTCCATTGCATCCTCACGAGAGAGTTTTGCCTTAAGCGAGCTAAAACTACCTGAATACCAGCACTTATCTGACACAACAAGAGCCTTGCTTGCCCATGAAAAATTAAGTTCTGTAAATCAAGATTTTGGCTTGTTTGCAATGAACAATCCTACCATAACGATGACCCTTGAAAAACGCTTAAAAATCTATACTGATTTTGGCAAACGTCTTGTTCCTCTAGGCTCTTTAACAATTGACAAAGCAAGTGCTCAGCTTGCACAGGGGATTATCGACTAAAAATCTTTTATTATCCTCTAAAAACTATGTAATTTTACCATAAGAAGGGTGAATCTTATTTACTAAGATGTATTTTTTCGGTTATACTTGTTAAAATTGGAGGTAGTGTTGAGTTCTTCGATGTATTTTCAACAATTAATTAACGGGCTTTCTCTTGGTAGCATTTATGCTCTAATCGCTCTCGGATATACAATGGTCTATGGGATTGTTAAGCTGATTAATTTTGCACACGGCGATATTTTGATGGTTGGCGCGTATGCAGGATTTTTTATGCTGACTTTTTTTGGGGCAAATCCGCTTGGTTTAACGATGGCATTTTTATTTGCGATGGTTGTTTGTGCGATACTCGGTATTGTCATTGAGCGATTTGCGTATCGACCACTTCGAAATGCACCGCGTCTTAATTCGCTTATTACTGCAATTGCAGTTAGTTTAATTTTGCAAAATGGTGCAAGAGTTTTGCCCTTTGTTGGAGCAAATCCTCGCCAGTATCCAACTTTTTTAGAGAACACGCAAATAATTGTTATTGCCGTCTCTGCACTGTTAATGCTATCTCTTCATTACACAATCACGTATACAAAAACAGGAAAGGCGATGAGAGCCGTCTCTTTTGATATGCAAGCGGCAAGTTTAATGGGAATTTCTGTGAATAAAACGATTGCTTTTACCTTTGCTTTGGGCTCTGTTTTAGCAGCGGCAGGCGGAATTTTGTATGCAAGTGCTTATCCTCAAATTGAGCCAACAATGGGAGCAATGCCAGGTCTAAAAGCCTTTGTTGCAGCGGTACTTGGCGGAATTGGATCGGTTCCAGGGGCAATGCTTGGTGGAATTATTTTGGGAATTGCAGAAACACTCACGAAAGGCTATTTATCCTCTCAATATGCGGATGCAATCTCATTTTCAATTTTAATTATTATTTTGCTCGTAAAACCGACAGGAATTCTGGGCAAAAAAATACGAGTTAAGGTGTAATTATGGAAAAAAAAACAAAGGCAAAAAACATAATCATTCTCGGAAGCGTTTCACTTTGTGCAGTTTTTTTACCAACTATTTTAATTTCTCAAAATATAATCGACCCCTACACGGCACAAGTTATCACACTTGGCGGAATTAATGCAATTTTAGCCATCAGCGTAAATATTGTTTGCGGAATTACTGGCCAGCTTTCACTTGGGCAAGCAGGATTTTTGGCAATTGGTGCGTATTCGTGCATTTTTTTTACCGAAACACTAGGGTTTCCGCTTTTTTTGAGTATTCCGTGTGCAGGATTTATCACGGCTTTTTTTGGCTATTTGATTAGCTTTCCAACTCTCAAGCTGACAGGCGATTATCTTGCCATTGTAACGCTGGGTTTTGGCGAAATCATCCGTGTTATTTTTATCAATTTAAAACCAATTACGGGCGGTGCAAGTGGCAAACAATTTCTCACTATTTTTTCCGCCGCCCCACATCTTGCATATTTAGTCATCATTGGCAGCCTCGTTTTAATCATTATTTTTCTGCAAAATTTTTTACGCTCCACTTATGGACGTGCGATTCTTGCCGTGCGAGAAGACGAAATTGCCGCAAATTCAAACGGCATCGGCGTTTTTCGCTATAAAATGGTAGGATTTGTCATCGCAGCCTTTGTTGCAGGAATTGGCGGCGCCTTGTACGCCCCCTTCATTGGCTTTGTGCAGCCAGATGTTGCATCCTTTAATCGCAGTATTGAGTATTTAATTTTTGTCGTTCTTGGCGGAATG
>JBOFSR010000120.1:0-2189 GCA_051651645.1 Treponemataceae bacterium
TCGCTTAAAGTGCGTGAGGAAATTGTGAGAATAAAAACGAGCATTCCAAATGACCGACTTGACGAAATTAAAGAAATTGAAACTCATCTTGAAGATGAATTAAATGGAATTGATAGAATTTATCGAAAGGTGGATACGCTATGAAAGGACTAGAGTTTCGCGGCATATCAGGCGTTGATGGGCCGATTATTATTGTAAAACGAACTGAAAATATTTTTTACGGCGAAATTGTTGCCGTACGTGATAGAACGGGCGAAAAACGCACAGGTCGTGTAATCGATTTATCAGAAGATATTGCCGTTATTCAGATTTTTGGAACAACGAGCGGGATCAGCCTTGATGATGCAACTGTTGAGTTTTTGTCTGTGCCAATGGAGTTGCGAGTAGGCGAGGGGCTTTTAGGGCGGATTTTTAATGGACTTGGAAAACCAATTGATGGCTATCCTGAAATTATTTCTTCAACAAAGGTAAATGTTAATGGTTACCCGATTAATCCGTATTCTCGTATTTATCCGCGTGATTTTATTCAAACAGGAATTAGCTCAATTGATGGAATGAATACGCTTATTCGTGGGCAAAAATTACCTATTTTTAGCGGCAACGGTTTGCCCCATAATCGACTTGCAGCCCAAATTATTCGTCAAGCAAAAATTAGAAGCAGCACCGATGAAAACTTTGTAATGGTTTTTGCCGCTATGGGTATTAAATATGATGTAGCTAGATTTTTTATTAATACCTTTGAGCAATCAGGTGTATTATCAAAAGTTGCTATGTTTCAGTCACTTGCTGACTCTCCTTCTATTGAACGGATTATTACGCCTCGCTGTGCGCTAACCGCCGCTGAATATTTGGCGTACGAAAAGGGCATGCATGTTTTGGTCGTCCTCACCGATATGACGAATTATTGCGAGGCTATTCGTGAAATTTCAACGACACGTGGCGAGGTTCCTGGCAGAAAAGGCTATCCTGGATACTTGTATTCAGATCTTGCTGAGTTGTATGAGCGGGCAGGTAAAATAAAAGGAAGTGAAGGCTCGATTACACAGATTCCAATTTTGACTATGCCAAACGATGATATTAGTCATCCAATTCCTGACCTTACAGGCTACATCACTGAAGGACAAATCGTTCTTGACAGGGAACTTTCACAAAAGGGAATGTATCCGCCTGTGGCTGTTTTACCAAGCCTTTCACGGCTTATGAAAGACGGTATTGGCGATGGTATGACTCGAGAAGATCATCCTGCGGTTGCAAGTCAGCTTTTTGCCGCCTATTCAAAGGTGCAGGGAATTAGAAATCTTGCTTCCATTATTGGCGAAGAGGAGCTTTCTGCTACGGATAAGCAGTATTTACGCTTTGGTGAAAAAATGGAAAGTGACTTTTTAACACAAGGCGAGTTTGAAGATCGAACGATTGAACAAACGCTTGAAATTGCATGGCGAACTTTGAATTTGCTTCCAACCGAAGAATTGTATAGAATTAAAGAAGAGTTTATCAAAAAATACCTTCCTCGTGATGATGAGGAAGAGTAGGGTTTGCACAAAAGGACTGTATGGCACGATTAAATATTGCACCAACAAAATCAAATCTTCTTAACCTGAAAAGCCAGCTTGCAATTGCTCAAGATGGCTATGAGCTACTGGAGCAAAAGCGAGAAATTCTTGTTATGGAGCTGATGCACATGGTTGAACGTGTGCGTGTTCTTGAGGCAAGCATTGATAAGGCTATTAAAAAGTCTTATAGGGCCTTGGAAAAGCTTTTGGTTTCTGCAGGTGGTGATCGCGTTGAGTTTATTGCAAAGTCAGTTGAGTATGACTTTAAATTTAAGGAAAAACATGTTACAATAGCAGGAATGCATTTTCCAACTATTGATGTTGAGTTGCCTAAACGCCAGCTTTTTTATTCATTTTTGAATTCATTTGCTTCAAGTGATTTAGTCATGGTTGAGTTTTTTGATCTTTTAAAGCTTTTGACAGAAATGGCATCTATTCGAACGATTGTTTGGAAGCTTGCAGGTGAAGTAAAAAAGACGCAACGGCGGGTAAATGCTCTTGATAAAATGGTTATTCCGCAGTCAAAAGAGACAAAGATTTATATTGAGAGCATTCTTGAAGAGAGAGAACGTGAAAATATTTTTGTTTTGAAAAACTTAAAGGCTAAGCAAAATACCCATGCTGATATATAGTATA
>JBOFSR010000121.1:0-5743 GCA_051651645.1 Treponemataceae bacterium
AGTGAGCAAGGTGTAACATGGGATAGTCTTGATAAGTCAATAGCGACAGTAACATCAACAGGTCTTGTAACAGCTGTCTCACAAGGTAGTGCTCGAATTGTTGTAACGACAGCTGATGGTGCTAAAACTGCAACAAGTATAATTGAGGTTATGGGCATTAAACTTGACTCTATTTCTTTTCGTAAACGAAGTGGAACTATGGTGGTTGGCTCAGAAAATACGCTTCCTGTAACTCTTGTGCCAAGTACTGCCAGTGAGGCAAAAGCGTTGCAGTGGACAAGTAGCAATCCTGCTGTTGCTAGTATAGATAGGAATACTGGTAAAATTTTTGCTAAAGTAAGTGGAACAACAACAATAACGGCAAGAGTTGATAGTGCTGATAAAGAAGATACATATGATCTGCAAGTTTTTGCCTGGGATGATTATTCTGGTGAAGTTCCTACAGTCATTTATGATGCAAAGAGTGAATACGGAATAGATATAAAATCCTCTGGTTTTTCTTATTACCGAGATAAACTATTTCGTGAGGTTGAAAAGATGCATTTTCGTTTAACCTCTGCGGATGTTGATAAAGAAGGCAATACAAAAAGAGCCTTTGTTGTGTATAATGAGAGTGATGATCCTGTAACTATCTTTCTTACGTTAGATCATAATGTGCAAATTTGGAGAGATAATTATGGAAAAGGATTAGTTTTCGCTGGACCAGGTAAAGGTAAAATAACTATTCATTTACGCTTATTGGCATCAAAGGGTGATGATGAAAATCGTATTTGGGCAGGAAAAAATAACAAGAATACGAACCCTGCTATTAATGTAGGTGGTCAAGATGTTGAATTAATCTTGTATGCCCCAGGTCGAACTTCTGGTTTTTCATTACGAAGTGGTGGAGATACAAAGCATGTCATAACTGGTACTAAAAATATTACCATACGCCCTGCTCCAAATACAACAATTAAGACAACAAGTGGTCCTAATCTTTCATATCCATATACAGGAATGATATCGGGTACAAGCGACCTTACAATTCTACGATATGAAGTAACAGGCCGTTGATTCTAAGTTAAATACAAAAACAGGTATGTGCAAGGATTTGTGCATACCTGTTTTTATTTTAAATTGTTTGTCTGGTTGAGATTATAATAGTTTAGCTAGCAGGTGATTATATAAATTTGCAGGATTACTTAGGAAATCATGCGAGAAATAGTTGCCGCAAAAACTCTTTTTGAAAATTTTATTAGGCTGAACCGTCCTATATATGGAGCACTCTTATTGATAAGACCGCTTGAAACAAGTATTTTATTTTCTATTTCAAAGAAATCCATAGGTCGTACCAAATCAGCAGGCTTATTTGTTTTAAATATATTATGCTTGATTAAAATTTCTGCTACAAATTGAGAGCAAAAATAATAGTAGTCTCTTTTATGTGATTTTTTTAACCACACGGCAAAAACCCCTATAATGCTATACTTATACTTTTCCTTCTCTTTGAAATAATTTTGTATATCAGCTTTTACCGCATCATATTGCTCATCTGTTACAGGAATTTTATATGCTAAGTACTTGCTTTTTTGATACATAGCATATACGCCCTTGTATAAATTTTCTTCAACAAGACCCGCTGGCAGTATTTTTGTGGGAATTAATCGTCCAAAGGAAAACATTTTAGTAAAGGAACTGTCGAGCGATAAAGAAACGTGGGCATATTTACTTTGTGTGCAAAACGCTATCACATGCGAAAATAATGTCCCTGTTTTGGAAAATACTAAATATATATGTTTCAATGTATTAAAACCTCAGTCCTACTAGTATAGCATAAAAGAAGATAAATGTTAAGGGGGGCAATCAAAAGAAAATTGACATGCCCCCATTGAAGTACCAGCTATCCGTTCTTTTTGATTTCCCTAATGGAACATTCCCCAGTTATTGCCTGTTTCAATGCTTACTCGAAGTGGCACAGAAAGTGGCGTTATAGTTTCCATGGTGTGCTTAATCATCTGGCACAGCTTGGGGGCGTCATCTTTTGGGCATTCAAATATCAGCTCATCATGCACTTGTAAAAGCATTTTTGCAGAGCTTCCCGTGTTTGCCAGTTGTGATGACAAGGTCACCATAGCCTTTTTTACAATGTCAGCGGCACTTCCTTGAATAGGCGTGTTGATGGCAATACGCTCAGCACTCGCTTTTTCGAGCTTACTCTTTGATGAAATCGTTGGAATAAAGCGCTTTCTGCTAAATAAGGTTTCTACAAAGCCTTTTTCTTCTGCACTCAAGATTGTTTGAGTTATGAAGCTTTGAATGCCTGAGTACGTTGCAAAATAGCTTTCAATAAACTGCGCAGCCGTTGCCCTTGGGATAGAAAGCTCATTTGACAATCGGAAGGCACTCATTCCATACATAACGCCAAAGTTAATCGTCTTTGCCGTTCGCCGCATATCGCTCGTTACATCCTCTTGTGCAACGTCAAAAATAAGACTTGCCGTCCTCTTATGCACATCAACGCCCTCGTTAAATGCTTGTTGTAAGGCCTTGTCCCCAGAAAGGTGTGCAAGGATAACAAGCTCAATTTGGGCATAGTCGGCAGAAATAAGCACCTTGCCCTCACTAGCACAAAAAGCTGAGCGAATTTTACGTCCTGCCTCATCACGAATGGGAATATTTTGCAAATTAGGCTCACGACTTGAAAGCCTCCCCGTTGCCGTCCCTGTTTGAATTAAGCTGGTGTGAATGCGATCCTTTTTGTCAGCAAGTTGCGGCAATGCATCAACATAGGTTGACAAGAGCTTCGTAAGACTACGGTAATCCAAAATCTTTTGTGCAACAGGATGTATCTTTGCAAGCTCCTCTAAAATCGCTGTATCGGTAGAAAAGCCTGTTTTTATCTTCTTGCCCTTAGGAAGCTTTAACTGCTCAAAAAGAATCTCTTGTAATTGTTTTGGCGAAGAGATATTAAACTCATGCCCCACTAAATCAAAGATTTCCCCCTGAACGGTAGCAATGTCTTTTTTAAGCTCAACGCTATAATCGGCAAATTGCTGTTTATCAATGTGAATCCCCTCCATTTCCATGCACGCTAAGATTGGTAACAATGGCATTTCTAGCGTAGTAAACAAGTCAAAAAGCTGGTGCTTGTGCAGTAATGGCTCAAAGTACTGCCATAGTTGCAAGGTAAGGTCACTGTCCTCTGCTGCATAGGGCGTCGCTTGCTCAAGGGGAACATCGGCAAAGGTCATGCTTTTAGCCGACTTTGGCACAAGCTTTTCAAAGGGAATGCTTAAAAGCCCCAGCTTTGATTTTGCCAGTGCCTCAAGCGAGTACCCCGAAAAGTCTGAGGATAAAAGCCATGCGGCAATCATGGTATCGTATAGAACGCACTTGGGCGGATTAAGTCCTTGTGAAACTAATACTTGGTAATCAAACTTGCCATTATGTGTAATGATTGTCATGGCAGGGTTTGAAAAAATGCGCTCAAGCTGAACCAGTGCATCCTTTTTTGTCACAAGCGGCTCTGCCATAAGACTATTTGAGTTTGGCATAATAAGTGGAACATACACTGCCTCGCCTTTTTGATAGGCAAACGAAAAGCCCACCAAATTACAGCTGAGCGTATCAAGAGAGGTTGTTTCACAGTCAAAGGCAATACACTTTTTTTCAAGCAGGATGTCTACCATGCGTTGCAATTCTTGCACATCAGTTATTGCCGTGTAGGTGCCAGTGTTTTGCGTGTACTGTTCAAAGGATGGCTCATCACGCAGGATTGCCCCTTTTATCTGGTTATGCTGATCAACTGCCCCTTCCATTTTAAGCGTATCCGTTGCTCTGGTAATGTGCGTTTCATCAAGCTCAATGCCTGCCACTTGGGCATATTGCTTTGCAACAGCAGGAACTCCCGCTTGCAAAAGCACTTGACTTGCCTTGTGGTAATCAAGGTTGCCCGTCGTAAATGCTGAAAAGTCAGTATCAATCGGAACATTCTCGCAAAGCTCAACAAGCTTGTGTGAAAAATACGCATCCTCTTTGCCATCCACGATTTTCTTACCAACAGCGCCTGCAATGTCTGGTGCATTCTGATAAATGGCATCCAAACTGCCATATTCAGCGAGCAACTTTAGCGCCGTCTTATCGCCAATGCCCTTAACCCCAGGGATATTATCGGCGGAGTCCCCTGTAAGTGCCAGATAGTCCTGCATTTGAGAAGGCTTAATGCCCCATTCTTGGATAACGCCCTGTGTATCAATTGACTGCCAGCCGCCTTGCCGATCGGGCTTTAGAACGCTCACATTATCATCAACGAGTTGCATTAAATCTTTGTCCCCAGAGAGAATACGACAGTCCCAGTCCTTTTGCTTACACAGCTTTGCAAAGGTTGCAATCACATCATCAGCCTCATAGCCATCGCAGCGCAGAATAGGAATGCCCAAAGCGTTTAGAATGTCCTCAATAACAGGGATTTGTGCGTGCAAATCCTCAGGCGTTTTAGGACGAGTTGCCTTATAGTCTTCAAATAATTTGTGACGAAACGTTGGAACACGAGAATCAAAAGCGGCAACCGCAAATTGTGGCTTATAGTCCTTTAATATTTTTAAGTAGTTGCGAAAAAAACCAAAGACAGCGGAAACATTTTGCCCTCGGTCATTAATGAGCGGGCGAGAAATAAAGGCAAAGTACGCACGATAAATTAACCCGTAGGAATCTAAAATATAGAGAGTGTTTTCTTTCATACTCAATTATAGATGATAGAACAGATTTTTACAAGCTGATAGATGATACCTGTATGAGCGTCGTCGCGATACAGTCCTTCCACCCCTCAGCCTTACTAGGGGAGACGTGCTTCTTCTATTCGTGTGGAGGCTCCTCCTGTTTGTTTTGTTATATTTTATCAACTTTATATCTTTTTATAAAAGTTAACCATTTTTATTATTGCAAGTTTTGTATTTATAGTATATAATAAATACGGTTAAGGGAGGTAATAATAATGATGAATATTATAGCAAGCACAGATTTTTATATTGTTTGGGGGGCTGCTGACAGGGGTAAGACAACGACGATACGTTACTTAGCTGACTATATGTTAAATAATAATGGAAAAGTATTATATTCTCAAACTATTTCTATTCCTAGATCTGGGGATTTTCAATGTATCATTGAACATACAAATAAACAAGGTGTTACCAAAGTATATGCTATTATGAGTGCTGGGGATCCTTCTAAAAATGATGATATTCTTAATAATGGTTGGAGTGATCTCAATAATTATACAGGTAACATCGATGTTGTAATTGGAGCTTCTCGAACAAGGGGAGCAACGGTAACTTGGTGGCTGGGTAAAAGCTCTAATATCAAATGGATTGAGTGCAATAATAGTTCCAATATTGTTGCTGGTAGTAATAAAGCACTACAGGAGCTAATAATATCTCTTACAATTTAATTATAGCTTGTAGTGATTACGAAAAAAGAGCCTAGAAATATATCTAGGCTCTTTTTATATAATAGCAGTATACATATTGAAACGAGTTCAGTCGTGTAATAACTCTCCCCTTTATTTTACTATCTTGGACGTGCCCCCTTTACTATCTTGGATGTCTCGCCATTACTATCTTGGACGTACCACCCCTTACTAGGTGGCATGTCTCTCCTTTACTAGGTGGCATGTCTCACCATTACTAGGTGAAGGGTCTCACCATTACTAGGTGAAGGGTCTCACCATTACTAGGTGAAGGGTCTCACCATTACTAGGTGAAGGGTC
>JBOFSR010000122.1:0-10468 GCA_051651645.1 Treponemataceae bacterium
CATCTCGCCCTGCATCGGCAACTGTTTTATTTGCACTGTCATAAGTAACTATTCCGCTCACTGACCGAGAGAGTTTTATTTGATAATATCCATCTTCAAGATTAACCGTTACGTCTTTGCCACCCTCAAACGCCAAAACGCCGCCTGCCTTCTCGGCTTCAAACGAACAACTACTAAACATTCCGAATACAAGCGTACAAAGCACAAAAAATCTTGTAAAAGATATTTTCTTTAGCTGTTTTTTAACCATTTAATTCACCTACTTTCTCTAAATCTTATAAACTATCATTTTACACAGTTTCATTCAAAGTGTCAACTACCTTTGGCAAAAGATAAAAACTCATCCTAAATTTGAGTGTAAAATTATTCTTCCAGAACACAAGATATATATACATTTACCCATTATTCTATTACACTGCTTGTATGAAAATATTTATTGTACCGTGTATTCTTCTCACCCTTTTTTCAAGTTGTGCAACCTTTGGTATTCAGCACATTTCTCGCACAAATGCACAAGAAAATATTCCTTATATTTTAAAAGTCAAAGCATGGGATAAAAAAAGCGATTCACTTTCTGTAATATTTTTTTATCGCATCAATAACTCTCCATGGATGCAATCCGAAGCTATTTTTAATGGAGAATATTTTGAATACACTATTAACGCCAAAGACTTAAAAACAGGGAGCTTTGAATATTACGCACAAATTATCAACTCAAAACAAGAGCCGATCGAATCAAAAATATCCCGCGTCAAAATTTTATCATTCGCTCAAGCAAAAAAACAACGCGAAAATGAATATTTTTCCTACATAAAAGACAAAACGGAATACGATGAATTTTACTTCAATGAAACTATTTCATTGCAAATAG
The DNA here is from genome assembly GCA_051651645.1 of Treponemataceae bacterium. Classification (GTDB taxonomy): domain Bacteria; phylum Spirochaetota; class Spirochaetia; order Treponematales; family Treponemataceae; genus JBOFSR01. Next base: position 872 of record JBOFSR010000122.1, read on the forward strand.
CCTTACATGAAACAGAAAATCTTACTTCAGTGCAATGCAATGTTACAAGCAATGGAAAAACAGAAACATACAAAGCTAAGAATGAAGGAGATGGACTTTTTGAGGTTGTATTGCCGCCGCCTCATAACACAAACACGTACACATACCAATGGAAAATCTCATGGAACGATGATTCCTTTGCGGAGATTAACAATATGTTCCCCATCGTTCAAAAGCAAATTCCTGTTTATGATCAAAGAGATTTACAAAAACACCTTGAAACGAGCTTTCAGCAAGCAATTTCTATTAGAAAAATAGAATATTTACAAGACCAGAAAAAAATTGAAGTTCACATTCTGGCAAAATATGATTCGATTTTAGATCGCTTTTCACTTGAAAAACTTAAAATGAATTTAATCCTCCGCCGCAAAAATGGACGGTCAAAAATATACAAGGTTGAAGAGCTTTATCCTGATCAATCAATATTTTATGTGCAAATTCCTTTTAGTGATTTAGACGATGGCAACGAGACTTTTTCAATTCTTTATGACGATATCTTTGATGGCATAGGCGTAATAGAAAAAGAATTTTTTCCAAAAAATGGTATAATTATAAAAAAATAATGCAAACAGAAACAGCAATTGAAGCCCTTGATGGCAAGATTTTTACACCTTTTACAAGCTATGAAAACTCATTAGTAGCGGAACTCAATCGAGAACTTACATATCGCTTTCCGCATGCACAAAAAATCAATTATGGGCAATCAATTTTTTTACACACAAAGGACTTAATAAACGATATAAATCCGTATTGGTGCAAGTGTACTTTTTTACAGCCGCTAAAAATTAGTTTTAATTCAATAACTCAAGCAGCACAAATTCTTAAATCAATGCAACGAAACTGGGCAAGCATTCAGTTTACGCATTTTAGAAAAGCTGCCTTAATCCAAGATAAGTTACCTTATATCAATACTAAAGAAAAAAAATTCCCTTTTGAAATCCCGCAAAGCCCAATGGGAGCGTGGATGCTCCTTGATGATAAAACAATGATCGCATCACCAACAACGTCATCCCCCTTACCTGCAGGCGAGATAAATTTTATTGAGGATCATGAAAATCCACCAAGCAGAGCGTACCTCAAATTTCAAGAAGCACTAACTTTATTTTCGCACTATTATGGCACCGTGCCGACAAACGGGGAGCTGTGTTTTGATGCAGGAGCGTGTCCTGGAGGATGGACGTGGGTTTTAACGCAGCTCGGTTGTACTGTTTTTGCCGTTGACCGCAGTGAGTTAGCCGACTCTTTAATGAAAAATCCCTTAGTACAATTTAAAAAACATGACGCCTTTACATTAAAGCAAGAAAATTTTCAGCAAGCGGGGATTAAACGTTTTCATTGGATTTTTTCCGATGTCATTTGCTATCCTGAGCGCCTCTTAAAATGGATTCACTGGTGTATAGAAAATGATTTATGCGATAATATGATTTGCACAATTAAAATGCAAGGCAAAACTGACTGGGCTTTGATCGATTCATTTTTAGAAATTCCAAATTCAAAAATCAAACATCTAAATTACAACAAGCATGAATTAACTTTTTTTTACAAAAAGGCATAAAATAACTTTTTTTAAGATTTCTAAAATTGTGTATACGGAATTATTTCATCGATTCTAACATAAAAATCAGCGGTTGCAACAAATTTACCAGAAGATGCAATAATTTGTGGAAAGTTTTGTAAGACGACAACGCCATTAATTTCCTTTGGTTTATTTTTTTGAATGGTGCGAGTAAACTCGTGAACGGCATTTTTCACCGCACTAGAGCACGCAGCTTTTATTCCTGCAACTCCATTACTTAAAGCAGAATTCCCTCGGCCTCGAATTTTCTTAAACAACACAGAAGTCCATGCATTGCGTTTAAGAGCAGCCTGCTCATCCTGCTTATATTCAATCCAACAAATAAGCTTATTATCCTCAAGGATAGCGTCACTGTACATAAGATTTTTGTCATCTTTTGGCAAGATATACAAGGGCTCAAATGAAAAAAACTCCTTTACATTTCGTAAGCGATCAGAAGGAGTATAGGAGAATTTCCAGCCATAAATAATTCCTTCAATAACAAAGGGAGCGAGAACCTTCATTTCATCAACGGCATATTGATAAAACTTCGCATCCAACGCAGATTTATATTCAACTGAAGGCTCCGCATCAAGCATCGTCCAAAGAGGAAAGCGAATTCGCTCAGTTGAGAAAAAAAAGGTCGTAAGCGATGAAAGAATGATGATTAAAAACGGGAGGCGAATATTAGCGATATGCATTTATCCAAACCTTAATCGGATTAACTCCCATCCTGACAAGAAGATAAACCCATGAGAGAATAAATCCTGCAAAATGAGTAAAGTGAGCAACGCCATCTTGTGATTGCAAGCTGAAAAGTGAAATTCCGCCATAAATTAGCACCATCAGAGGAGAGGGAACGGGGAGAATTCCCCAAACATAAATATTTGAGCGAGGAAACAAAACGGCAAAGGCAAATAAAATGGCGTATAAGGCACCAGAGGCTCCAAGTAAAAAGACGCTCCAACGGCCTGTAAAATAGTAAACTACGAAGGTTAGGATGCCACAAAAAATCCCAGAAATCATATATAAAAGCAAAAATTCTTTTGAGCCAATAGAACGCTCAACGGAGAGGCCAAAGAAAAAAAGTCCAAGCATATTAAAAATTACGTGAGAGGGGCTTGCGTGCATGAACATGTATGTGAAAAACTGCCAGTACATTCCATTTTCAATAACCGAGCGAACACGAAGGGAAAATAAAAACTTCAAAACGGGCATGAGTGTTGAAAGAAAATACACGCCAATATTTATTGCGATGATAATAAGTGTTACGTTTGAAAATGAATAGGTGAAGGGCTTTCGCAAAAAATTCATAACTACCCTTTCTCAAAAGAGATAGCTGTTTGATTTAAAGAGTTAATTTGTGCATCGGAAGTATACGCTGTTATTGTCTGTATAAAATTTTGCCACAAAGGAATACTTTTTTCAAGCTCTTCAGCACGTGCTTTATTACGCGTTGAAGAAAATAGAAGCTTAATATTTAAGATTGTAGCAGGTCTCGGAAGTTTTGCATCCGCATAAATTGTAATAATAAGCTGTAGCAGCGCATCCAAATTCTGAATTTGTGCGTCCAGAAGATTTTTTGCATTTGTATTAATGGTGCTAATTTTATTTTTAACATTTGCCATATCAGAGTCATTTTTGGCAGTATTCAAAAATTGAGAAATAAGAGAAAAATCACTTTCACCACCAAGCTCAAGACTTTTTTCAAATTGAGCAATAGCTGATTCAATTTCTAGGCAATTATGTAAAATATGCGAAAACGTATCTCTTTCAGTTGTGTTAGCAAAAAATCCTTCGATCTGTAGCTTTTTAAGAATTTCAGTTTTTTGCTCTGATAAAAAAATTGTGGCAAAAGTTTTCAAAAGCTGCATTGCTCGAATATATGTAAAATTTGGTAACTTCTTTTGTAGCAAAAAGTTACTATTCTGTTTGTTATAAAATCCAACTTCTTGAATTTGCTTTTCCCCAAATAACGCTTTTACCTCACCTGCAAATTGGTTTTCAAGTATTTTTTCTTTAATTTTACTCGTGTCAATTAAATAGTTTTCTTGCAATTTATTTGTAAAAATTTCTATAAAATTATTGTCATATTCATTTGTTTCTGGCTCAAATTCAGGATTTTGATGAATCATGCAAAGAATTTTTTGCACAAATTCAGGAGAAAGTATCTTTGCCGTAATAGTGTGAATTTTAGTTAAGGCATGCGTAATTAAGTCTTTTTCCTGATCCCCAATAACTGCATCAGTTTTTAGCGATTGTAAAGCACACAGTGCACGTGCAAGAGATGCCGTTGCCTTAAAGTTATGAATAATCGCATAATACTCCTTAAAAAAAGGCTCCAACGACAAAATATTTACAGGCAGTGGCTTATCATGAGAGTTTTCGCTACTGTGAGATGAAAAAAGTCGCAAAACCTTCAAAAAATCATACAAGGCTAAGTCATGTAGCTGATTCATTGAAACAAGGATTTTTGCAATTTCATGGAGCTGCTCGGAAGTTTCAAACTCTGTCAAAATGGTATCAAGATAGGTTTGCTGTATCTCTAAAATACTTGGGGAAAAACCGTGCGAAATTAACTCATCCTCTCGTTCTGAGTATGAAATTTTTGTTATAAAATCTTTAATATCAGAAGGAATTCCTGTTTCAAGGAGCATATTTAAATAAATATTTTTACCCAAATCTGTTTTTTTTGCAAAAAGCAAGCTTGTAATTGGAGCAATGATACGCAATGAGTCAATGAGGATTTCAAGACATTCACCAAAGGAAGGCAAAAGAATTCCCTTGTTATACAAGCCAAAGGAATTATGATTAAGAGAATAATCTATTTGCTTTAATTTTTTCTTCTCGTCTAAATCCTCTTTGGACGATTCTTGAAAACTCTTATTTACCTGTTCAACTACTGCCATTGTAATTCCTATTCTTTTCTATCAGGGTCAAATAAAATGATTGTATTTACTTTAATGCCTTTTTCTGTAATTTTATCTTTTACAATCTGAGCTGTATATTTACCTGTACCACGCGGCTTTGAGTGAGGCTCTGCATCTCCAATAAGAGTAATTCTACGAGAAGCATCTTCTCGCCACGGAAAAAATTCTGCAGCGGCATACAGGCCTTCATGTACTGCCTCTTCAATATCACCGCCGCCTGAAACCCTAAAAGAGTTTAAGTGTTTTTGAAAATTTTCTAAATCATCCGTAAAGTCAAATAATTTTACTGGTAAATCTTGAAATTTTAGCTCATCGCCATAATCCTTAAAAACAACAAGACCAATATTATAGCTTTCAAATTCTTCAAGTGATGATTTAATTGAGGGGATCAAATCCTTTCGCAAAGCAACCATATCATCACGCATACTCATTGTAGCATCAATAACAAACACAATATCAAGATTTTTCTCATCCTCTTTTTTCATGGTGTTGCGTGCCTTCTCCGATAAATCCTCAGGACTTTCTGAAAATTGCGTATCACCAGAGGATAAGGCGGCAATCGCTTTGAAAGCTCCAACAGTATTTGGATTAAAGTTATCAACAAATTTAGGCGTTATGTCAATTGTATTGAGCATAAAAGGATTATCTTGAAACTCGCCATCGTAATCAGCATAAGGCAAGGTAAATGTCCGTATATTAATAAATAAACCGTTCTCAAGTTTTTGTGTTCCGTTTCGTGTCCATGGATAGCCATACTCGAGTGTTTGTGGCAAGTACAGATGGAAGGCTTCACCTAAAACACTGTGATTTATGACTGTCGAACTAACAATAGAAAAGCGAGCTTGCTCAGCCGTGAGAAGGCGTGTATCTAATCGACGAAGCTCATTTCCGTTTATATCATTTTTTACCGAAGCGCGAAAAGCATAATTTGCCATAACCCCTTCAGGATCCTTCGTTGTCTCGCACAACAAAATTGAGCTAACATCTTTTTTTCGCCGAACGTATAAATTAACGCCACCATCACCTGCAGGCTCCATAAAAAGATCATCAGAAGCCAAAATTAATTCAGCAGAAAAAATAAGGTGCATCAAAAAGATAAGTATTGTCGAAAGTAAAAATCTTCTTTTCATTGTATCTTTATCGGCTTTGTTTCTTTTTAGATGAATACCTTTAAAATATATTTTTTTAAAAGGTGTGTCTATGAAAACACCAATCTCGTATTATGAATGCAAACAACAGCTTACACAAAAATTTTATAGTTTATCACCAAGCATAAAACCTACATCAAACCCCTTGTTTACAGAAGGACAATATTCTTTCAAAGTCAGCTTTTTTATTTTCACGCATTAAAATTTCTTAATTTCCTCTTGACAAAGACTGTCAACATAATCGTTATGCTTATTTCCTGAGTGTCCCTTAATCCATTGCCATTTAATTGAAAGATTATGCGTTAATTCATCAAGCTCAATCCATAAATCTTGGTTTTTCACAGGCTGTTTTGCCGCTGTCTTCCAACCATTTATCTTCCACGTATGTATCCACGATGTAATTCCATCCTTAACATACTGACTATCAACAAAAAAAGTAATCTCTCTTTTTTGCCAGCGTTCATTTTGGGTAATTGCCTCCAACGCACTAATAACTGCAAAAAGCTCCATGCGATTATTCGTTGTTTCACGCTCACCACCACTTGCCTCAGTTTTGCTTTGCACGCTTTCATCCATAATCAAATATCCCCAACCGCCAGGCCCTGGATTTCCAGCACAACCGCCATCAGTGTAAACAACTAATTCACTTTTATTTATAGCATTATTTTGTTGTTCACCAAGGCAAGAAGAAGAGGAAAGCTCATCATTTGTATAAACCAAACCAATCTGCTTTCTGATTGCATCAAGCGTTTTTGCTACCAAAAGACTATCGTTGTGCGGATGAATAGTTGATTCTAAAAGAGATTTTTCAATACATTCCATTGTATTTCGAATTTCATACTCATAGCCATTAATTTCAAAGGGCAATTTATATACTTCCAAAAGATTATTGTGCGTGTCATATATCTCAATTTCTTGTGCCATCCAAAATAAAGGTAAGCGAATTTTACCATGAGAGCCACAAATCCATGCTTCTTTGAGCGTCTCATGTTCAGCATCAAAAGAACACGAAAGATTAGCACTAATAATGCTTTTATCACGTGCTTCAAATAAGAGATTGACTAAGGTTTCACGATCAGTTTTTTGCTCGTCATAAAAGCGGGCAAGAGATTGAATTGTTGATGGCTCTTTTAGTTTAAGCCCGCCTGCAGCACAAGCGAGTGCAAAACTTACAGGATAAATGCCAATATCAAGCAAGGAACCGCCTGCCGTACTTGCCGTATAACGACGATGCTTAGGATCTGCTGGAGAAAAAATATGAAAGTGCGCAAAAATTGAATACAGTGAGCCAATTTTCCCTGAACGCAAAATCTCAAAAGCTTTATGTACCGCAGGATTAAACCGCATCCATAATGCTTCAAGAAAAAAATGATTTTCCTCTTTTGCCACAGCCAAAACATTTTCAAGCTCATGAGCATTTACCGTTGCAGGCTTTTCACAAACAACGTGTTTCCCAGATTTTAAAGCTTTTATAGAAAGACTAGCATGTGTATTATGCGGCGTTGCGATGTATACAATATCAACAGCAGGATCAGTAAAAGCCTGCTCATAACTATCATAATAGCAGTTAAAACCAAATTGTTTTGCAAAGTTTTCTGCTCTCTCTAAACTGCGTGAAGCAACAGCCTGAAGTTCAAGTTCCCCATTATTTTTTAAAATTGACAAAGCCTGAGTAAAGGTAGTAGCCATTTTTCCTGTAGAAATTACAGCCCAACAATATTTTTTCATACCCTTGATTATACAACCATACTTTGAAAAAAACAATTGAAAAAAGGCTTATTTTAAATATATTTAGTTTGCATATGAGTACTTTAAGAGATTACATTAAAAGAGCTTTCCGTAATTTTTTATTGTATAAAAAAGATCACGCACTACAAACACCAATGAGTTTTCACAAATACTTAGATATATACACAACGGAACTTGTTTCACTATGCGCAATTCAATTACAAATCTCTTGCCTTATCATGGTATAGACTTACCTCCCTTTTACTAGTATAGACATGCTTCCTTTACTAGGGTAGCCCTACCTCTTTAATTCATAAGGAGGTGCCTCTTTTATTCGTGTGGAGGCTCCTCTTTAATTCATATGGATGTCTCAGCTTTATTATGTACGAGTGTTCTCCATTACTATGTACGAGTGTTCTCCATTACTATGTACGAGTGCTCTCCATTACTATGTACGAGTGCTCTCCATTACTATGTACGAGTGTTCTCCATTACTATGTACGAGTGCTCTCCATTACTATGTACGAGTGCTCTCCATTACTATGTACGAGTGCTCTCCATTACTATGTATGAGTGCTCTCCATTACTATGTATGAATGCTCTCCATTACTATGTACGAGTGCTCTACATTACTAGGGAGAGGTGTGCGTGTAGTGTTACTGGTACATTCTTTATGCTACTTGTGTTGATTTGGCGGTGGGGCTTAGGGGATAAAAAAAAGACAGCCCAAAGGCTGTCTTTTTAGTACTAGTACTTGGTACTGTAGTACTTTAGTGCTTTGTCTACTGTACGTCAGCTATTGTTCCTTTCCATTTTACATTCGCAACCCTATTATTCCAATAGCTGTGCCAGTCCTTAGGTCTTGATTCATGCTCTGTTACAATGGTATTAGGTGCTTCTTTAATACCAATAAAGACAAATCCATCAATGGCAGTAACACTTTTTGGAATAAATACCTTAGCTAATTGAGTATTATTTCGAAAAGCCCACGAGTCAATCTTCGTTAGTCTCCTTGGAAACACTACCTTTTCTAGTAGTTGATACTCAAATCCAGAAAGTCCAATACTTAACTTTAGTGTGTCCCCGTTTTCAAAGGTAAGGGTTCTCAAAGTTCCACCACGAGAGTCTCCATAAAAAGCATACTTTCTAATTTCAGTTGTCCTATTCGGAATCTCTAGCTCTTCTATTTTTTGGTATCTAAATGCATTCTCTCCAATTATTAGTTCGTGCGTGCTACTACCTTTTTCAAAGGTAAGTGTTCTCAAAGTTCCCTTACCAGAGTCCGCATAAAAAGCAGAACTACCTATTTTAGTCGTTCTATTTGGAATCTCTAGCTCTTCTATTTTTTGGTATCTAAATGCACGCTCTCCAATTATTAGTTCGTGCGTGCTACTACCTTTTTCAAACGTGAGTGTTGTCAAAGTTGCGTTTCTACCAGAACCTGCATCAAAAGCATAGTTACCTATTTCAGTCGTCCTACTCGGAATCTCTAACACCTCTATTTTTTGATAACTAAATGCATAATCTCCAATAGTTAATCCTTGTGTGTTACTACCTTTTTCAAACATGAGTATTTTTAAAGTCCCACTGTCAGAGTCCGCATAAAAAGCATAGTTACCAATTGTTTTAATATTTTTACCAATATGCACGCTCGTTATACCTTTATTCTTAAAAGCTTCTTCTCCTACTTCTGTTACAGGTAAGCCCTCGTATGTGGCAGGGATGATAATATCAGTACCTGTAACGTCTCCTTTTCCAATTACTCGATACTCAGTACCATTATTTATAAGCTCATATTCAAGTGACTCAGGAGAAGTATATGGCACATATCCGTTAGTAAGCTCTCCTTCATTAGAAAAGTTTTCTATAATATAACTTTCGCTACTTGGTGTTATGCCTTGTTTTACATACACTGTTTCTGCTGCGGTAAATAAGTGCGAGTCATTGTCCGTAAGGTTTGCAATAGTTTGGCTGTCAATATACACCTTTTTTAAGTTTGAGTTATTTAGAAAAGCATTCTTATCTATAGAAGAAGTTCTCTTAGGAATAATAACAGAGCTAAGCCTTTGGGCATAAAATGCACTTTTTCCAATACTTAGAGGTTTTGTGTCATTACCAAGTTCAAAAGTCAATTCTGTTAATGCTGAACCTTGAAAAGCTCCATCAGCAATAGAAGTAACTCTATTAGGAATCTCTA
>JBOFSR010000123.1:0-20102 GCA_051651645.1 Treponemataceae bacterium
GTTATTGTTTTGAAAGATGATGATTCTATGATAAGACAAGCTGGTCGAAATCTTCCAAAAGTTTCTTTTCTTTCATATAATCGCTTGCGAGCACATGATTTATATTATGGAAAAAAAATTGTAATGCTTGAAACTGCAGTGAAAAACCTTGCTGAATTTTATAATAAGGAGGATGTTGAGTAATGATATATGAAGATATCCTTATTGAGCCTGTTTTATCTGAAAAAGCAACTGAATTGCGTGAGCAAGGAAAGTATGTGTTTAAAGTGCATCCAAGTGCAAATAAATGTCAGATCAAAGATGCGGTTTCAAAATTATTTAATGTTAAAGTTGCAGGTTGTACGGTAATGAATGTATTTGGAAAAATGAAACGAGTACGTTATCGATCGGGAAGAACTGCGAGTTGGAAAAAAGCAATCGTCAAGCTTGTGCCTGGCGAAACTATAAAAGTGTTCGAAGGCGTCTAGTCGTTTGACGTAAGCCTCGGAATTGTAAGGGGAACCTAATGGCTCTTAAAGTATATAAGCCGGTAACTGCGGGAACTCGAACACGGATCGATTTACGCAGGGATGAATTAACCACTGATAAACCACATAAAGGTTTGTCTTATGGGTTGAAGGCAAATGGTGGACGCGGTGCAAAAGGTCGTATTTCTGTTCGTCATCAAGGTGGTGGACACAAGCGAAAGTATCGTGACATCGATTTTAGAAGAAATAAGCACGGAATTCCAGGTGTTGTTCGTACAATTGAGTACGATCCAAACCGTAGTGCTAATATTGCATTGATTTTTTATGCAGATGGTGAAAAGCGTTATATTCTTGCTCCTCGCGGATTGCAAGTTGGTCAGAAGATTCTTTCTGGCGAAAACGCTGCTCCAGAAGTCGGAAATGCTTTACCGTTAGAAGCAATTCCTGTTGGATTTACGGTGCATAATATTGAGTTGACTATTGGAAAAGGTGGTCAGTTAGTTCGATCTGCAGGTACAAGTGCACTTGTCGCGGCAAAGGAAGGGGACTATGTTTCCATCAAACTTCCGTCAAGTGAGCTTCGCCGAATACACAAAAAGTGTTATGCAACTATTGGCGTTGTTGGAAATGAAGATCACATGAATACGAGTCTTGGTAAGGCTGGTCGTTCACGCTGGAGAGGTATTCGCCCATCTGTGCGTGGTATGGCTATGAATCCTGTTGACCATCCGCTTGGTGGTGGTGAAGGTAGTGGAAAGGGACGTAATCCTGTAACTCCATGGGGTCAACCTTGTCGAGGTTATAAGACTCGTAAAAAACGAAAAGTTTCTAGTAATTTTATCATTACCAGACGTAAAAAATAGTTGTATAGGAGCAAACAGTGTCAAGATCTGTTAAAAAAGGACCTTTTATAGAGAAAACTCTTTATAAAAAGGTAATCGAAATGAACAAATCGAGTGATAGAAAAATGATAAAAACATATTCTCGCTGTTCAACAATTATTCCTGAGATGGTTGGAAACACTATTTCAGTGTATAATGGTAAAGCATGGGTTCCAGTATATGTTACTGAAAATTTAGTTGGTCATAAGCTTGGAGAATTTTCTCCAACACGTGTGTTTCGTGGCCATGCTGGTTCTGATAAAAAAGCTGGGAGATAGATGAGATGGCTGAAAATCGCAAATATATAGCCACTACAAAGTTTCTCATTGCATCGCCAACTAAGGTTCGTCCTGTTGCAAACGTTGTAAAGAGAAAACCTTGTTCTGAGGCTATGGCAATTCTTGAAAATATGCCGCAAAAAGGTGCTCGTTTAATTCGTGGAACTATGAAGTCAGCTATTGCAAATGCTCTTTTTGCAAATAAGAAACTTGATGAAGATATGTTGTATGTGAAGGAAATTCGTATTGATGAAGGTCCTCGTCTTAAGAGAGTATGGTTTCGAGGTAAAGGTCGAGCAGATATGCTTTTAAAACGTATGTGTCATATAACCGTCATAGTTGATGAAAAGGCGGAGGTATAACTGTGGGTCAAAAAGTAAATCCTATAGGATTACGTTTAGGGATTAACAAAACATGGCAATCCCGTTGGTATGCAGATTTCCGTGAGTATGGAGATTTGTTGCATGAAGACTTAAGAATCAGAGCTCTGATTAAAAAATTGCCTGAGTGTAAAAATGCTGACATTGCAGAAGTTGAAATTGTTCGTCATCCACAAAGGGTAACGATCGTGATTCATACTGCGCGTCCAGGTGTTATTATTGGTGTAAAAGGTGCTAATATTGAATTAATTGGTGCCCAAATCCAAAAGCATGTTTCTAAAAAAGTTCAAATTAAGATTCGTGAAATCAAACGAGCTGAGACAAATGCTTCTTTAGTTGCACAGAATATTGCACGCCAGTTGATTAATCGAGCTTCTTTTAGACGAGCGATGAAGCATGCTTCATCAAATGCAATGAAAGCTGGTTGCCAAGGAATTAAAATTCGTTTGAGCGGTCGTTTAGGCGGAGCTGAAATGTCTCGAACTGAAGAGCATAAAGAAGGACGCGTTCCTCTTCATACACTTCGTGCTGATATTGATTATGCTTTTGCTGAGTCTTTTACAACATTTGGAAAGATTGGTGTTAAGGTTTGGATTTATAATGGCATGATGTATTATAATGAGCAAAATACTGATGCTGGTCAACTTTTGAAAAAAAGACGAGATAGAACAGATCGTAATGAGCGAAGCGAGAGGCCAGAGCAACGGCCGGCAAGATCTGAAAAAGCAAGCGTGGCTGAAAAAAAACCTGCCACTAAAACAGAGAAAGCAGCTGTTGCAAAAAAAGAAAAAGCTTCAGTTGAAACAACTTCTAAAAAGGTATCTGCAAAAGAAACCGCTAAAGAAATGCCTTCAACAGAAGGAACTTCTAGTGAAGTAGTTGCAAAAGCTGAAAAAAAAGTAGCTGCTCCAAAAAAGCCTCGAGCGAAAAAAGAAGATGCAAAACCTGTAAAGGAGGCTAACGATGGCGTTGAGTCCTAAGAGAGTTAAGCATAGAAAAGTACAGCGTGGTCGTATTAAAGGTAATGCGACGCGAGGTAATGAGTTGGATTTTGGGGATTATGCCCTTGTAGCATTAGAACCGTTTTGGCTTACTAATCGACAAATTGAAGCAGCTCGTGTTGCTTTGAATCGTCGAATGAGTCGTAAGGGGCAAGTTTGGATACGGATTTTTCCAGATAAACCATATTCAAAAAAGCCTGCTGAAACTCGAATGGGTAAGGGAAAAGGTGCTCCAGAGTATTGGACTGCAGTTATTAAGCCAGGTCAAATAATTTTTGAAGTTACTGGTGTTGATCAATCAATAGCTGAAGCTGCAATTCATCTTGCTGGTAGCAAGTTACCTTTTAAAACAAAAATTGCATATAGCAATGCTGTTGAATAAGGAGAGCTAAATGGCAAAGGTAAAATCAAAATCTGATAAAGAGTTGACATATTCTGAGCTTGTTATTAAACGTAACGAGTTAAAGAAGAAGTATATGGATTTCCGTTTTCAAAAAATTATTGGAACGGTAGAGAATCCCATGCAAAAGCGTATGATGAGACGAGAAATCGCAACATTAAATACGTTCATACGGCAAAAAGAAATTGCCGGTTTGGATAAGTAGGAGTTGACCGTGGAAGAACAAAACGTTCATAAGCCGGTACGTCGTGAATTTGTTGGTAAAGTTTCAAGTGATAAAATGGATAAAACCATTGTTGTTTCTGTAACAACCAAAAAACTTCACCGGTTGTATAAAAAATATGTTACGCGTGTCAAAAAGTATAAGGCACATGATGAGAAAAATGATGCTCACATTGGAGATACCGTTCGTATTGTTGAGTGTCGCCCAATAAGCAAAGAAAAGTGCTGGCGCCTTGCTGACATAGTTGAGCGGGCTCGGTAATTAAGGAGAAAGTGTAAAATGATTCAGATGCAAACGTATTTGAACGTCGCTGATAACTCCGGAGCAAAACTTGTTCAATGTATTAAAGTTATTGGTGGTTCTCATCGTCGATATGCAAGTATTGGTGACGTAATTGTTGTTGCAGTAAAGGATGCAAATCCGACTTCTGCAATTAAAAAAGGATCTGTTGAAAAAGCAGTTATTGTTCGCATTTCCAAAGAATATCGACGACCTGACGGAACGTATATTCGCTTTGATGATAACGCTTGTGTTATTATTGATGCAAATAAAAATCCAAAGGGAAAGCGTGTTTTTGGTCCTGTTGCCCGTGAACTTCGAGATATGGATTACATGAAGATAGTTTCACTTGCACCAGAAGTACTGTAATGCAGGTTCTTAAGGAGTAGTTGAATATGATAAAAAAATTCAAAATCCGTAAGGACGATACGGTTGAAGTGATTGCAGGAAAAGACAAAGGAAAGCGTGGAAACGTTATTCGGGTTCTTCGTGATAAAGATCGCATTCTTGTAGCTGGCGTAAACATCGTAAAAAAAGCGATGAAAAAACGAACGCAACAAGATCGTGGTGGTATCATCGAAATTGAAGCACCTTTGCACATATCAAATGTAATGATTGTTTGCAAAAAGTGCGGTCCTGTGAAAATTGGATATAAAATTGACGGCGAAAACAAAAAACGTGTTTGTCGTAAATGTGGAGACAGTGTATAATGGCAAATTATGTACCTCGGCTTAAGAAAGTCTATAAGGAAAAAATTGCTCCCGAATTATTTAAAGAACTTGGCTACAAGTCTGTTATGCAAATACCAGAAGTTAAAAAAATTGTAGTAAGTATGGGCATTGGGGAAGCTTTGACGAACAAGAAACTTCTTGATGCTGCAGTAACTGACTTAAGTATGATTACAGGTCAGAAGGCTGTGAAAACAAGGGCAAGAAAAAGCATTGCTAACTTTAAATTGCGTGAGGGCAATGAGATTGGAGCTAAAGTAACGTTGCGTGGTTCACAAATGTATGATTTTTTGGATCGCTTAGTAAACGTTGCGTTGCCTCGTGTTAAGGATTTTCGTGGAATAAAACCAAACGGTTTTGATGGAAACGGAAATTATTCTCTTGGAATTACCGAGCAAATCATTTTTCCAGAAATTGATTTCGATAAAATCGAAAGAGTTGCTGGATTAAATATTAGCATTATAACGAATGCTAAAACTGATAATGATGCTCGTGTTTTACTTACCAAATTTGGTATGCCCTTTAGGAAATAGGTGAAAGTTAATGGCTAAAAAATGCTTAATAATCAAAGCTAATGCAACACCTAAGTATAGTACTCGAAAGTACAATCGCTGTAAGGTGTGTGGTCGTCCCCGTGGATATTTGCGAAAGTTTCAAATGTGTCGTGTTTGTTTTCGTAAATTAGCAAGTGAAGGTCTGTTACCAGGCGTTACTAAATCTAGTTGGTAGGAGGAAGAAATGAGTGTTTCAGACCCTATTGCAGATATGTTGACAAAAGTACGTAATGCAACTATGGCTCGTCATGAGAAAGTAGATATTTCCGCTTCTAAATTAAAGTTAGAAATTGTGAAAATTCTAAAAAATGAAGGATACATCAAAAACTTCAAAAAAACAGTTGTGGATGGTTTTAATCAAATCCGCATCTTCTTGAAATATGATGATTCAAATGAACCTGTAATACATGGATTAAAGAAAATATCGACTCCTGGTCGACGGGTGTATTCAGGCTATAAGGATATACCACGAATCTATAATGGTTATGGTACTGTGATTGTTTCAACATCGCTTGGTGTTACAACGGGTAAACGAGCATCTGAGAAGATGGTCGGTGGCGAATTGATTTGTTCAATTTGGTAGAAAGGAGAATATATGTCTAGAGTTGGTAAGTTACCTATTACTATTCCTCAAGGTGTAAAAGTGAACGTTTCTCCTACCTGTATTGATGTTGAGGGTCCAAAAGGAAAGCTTTCACAAGCCTATCTTAATGTTGTTGAAATCACTGTTGATGAAAATAGTGTTGTTGTAAATCGAAAAGATGAATCAAAGCAAGCTCGATCCGCTCATGGATTGTATCGTAATTTGATTCAAAATATGGTAACTGGTGTTACTGCAGGATTTACAAAAAGTCTTATTATCACAGGTGTTGGTTATCGTGCAGAAGTGCAAGGAAACCTTCTTATAATGAATCTTGGTTTTTCAACTGATTTTATTGCAGGAATCCCTGAGGATTTAACTGTAGTATCTGATGGACAAGGAAAAGTTTCTATAAGCGGTATTGATAAACAACGAGTTGGCGAATTTGCAGCTCAAATTCGTAAGTTACGAAAACCAGAGCCTTATAAGGGTAAAGGAATTCGTTATGAAAATGAAGTTATTAGACGAAAAGTCGGAAAATCTGGCGTTAAATAAGGGTAAAGCGGTATGTTAAGGAAACTAGACGATAAACAGAGAAGACGGATTAAAAGAAAAAATCATATCCGTAAACACCTTCGCGGTTCAGCTTCTCGCCCGCGTATGACAGTAACTCGTAGTAACTGTAATTTGTATGTGCAGGTAATTGATGACGATGCAGGAAAAACATTAGCATCAATTTCTACTCTTGAAAAAGATTTTGCAAAGATTAAGGCAACGGTCGAGGGAGCAGAAAAATTAGGTGAGGCAATGGGTACTCGTTTAAAAGAAAAAAACATCACAACAGTTGTTTTTGATCGAAATGGTTATCTCTACCACGGCGTAGTGAAAGCCCTAGCAGATGGCACACGAAAAGCCGGAATTGTTTTCTAGGAGAGTATATGGAATACCAAAGAAATAATAGAGACCAACCAAAAGAAAAAGAATTTGTTGAGAAGTTGGTAAAACTTAACCGAACAGCAAAGGTTGTAAAAGGTGGACGACGTTTTTCTTTTTCAGCTTTGACTGTGGTTGGTGATAAAAAAGGTAGAGTCGGTTTTGGTTTTGGTAAGGCAAATGATGTTACTGAAGCTATTAGAAAAAGTATTGAAAAAGCAAAACGCAATTTAATTGTTGTGCCTTTGAAAAATGGAACAATTCCCCATGAGATTCAATCTCAATTTAAGAGTTCTTCTGTTTTGTTAAAGCCTGCTTGTTCAGGAACAGGAATTATTGCTGGTGGAGCTGTTCGTGCTGTTTTAGAAGCTGCAGGAGCGACTGATGTTCTGTCTAAGTCATTAGGTTCAAATGCTCAGGTAAATGTTGTTCGTGCAACGTTTGCGTGTATTAAAAACTTAATGAATGCACGTTCTGTTGCATCTAACCGAGGTAAAACTCTTAAGGATTTATGGGGTTAAAGAATGGCAAAATTAAAACAACTTAAAATTAAGCTCATTCGTAGCACTATTTCTCAAAAACCTAAAAAAGTGGCAACTGTGCGTGCTTTGGGGTTAAAAAAAATCAATTCAACAGTGATTAAAGAAGCAAATCCTTGTATTTTAGGAATGGTTTCTTCTATATCACATTTGGTTGAAGTTGAAGAGGTAAAATAATGTCTGACTTCAATATTAAAGCTCCATACGGAGCAACACATAGGAAAAAAATTGTAGGTCGTGGTTCTTCTTCTGGTTTAGGTACAACTTCTGGTCGAGGAAACAAGGGGCAACAAGCTCGTTCTGGCGGAAAGACGTACATTGGATTTGAAGGTGGACAAATGCCTTTGTATCGAAGAATTGCACGTCGTGGTTTTTCTAACTATCCATTTCGCAAAGATTACGAAGTTTTTAACATTAGTGATCTTGCGGCTAAGTATGAATCAGGAGAAACCGTAAATAAAGAGACTTTGATTAAAAAAGGTCTTCTTAAAAAGGTGCGAGTTTTTATCAAAATCCTTGGTGATGGTGATATTGCAGAAAAATCTTTGACGATTGACGTTGATAAAGTTTCTGCATCCGCAAAAGAAAAAATTGAAAAAGCTGGTGGCAGTATTGTCACAACAGATGAGGTGTAGGTGTAATTCATGGCAAGTAATCCATTAGTTAATATTTTTAGAGTAAAAGAACTTCGCGATAGAATTTGTTTTACTTTTACGATTCTTGTAGTTTTTCGATTTGGCAGTGTTTTAACTGTTCCAGGTATTGATCCTCAGGCTTTAACCGCATATTTTTCTTCTTTAACTAAGGGAAATGCTTTTGTCGATTACATGGATTTTTTTGCTGGTGGAGCATTTTCTAATTTTTCTGTGTTTATGTTAGGAGTAATGCCCTATATTTCAACACAGATTATCATGCAGCTTGCTTTGATTGTATTTCCTGCGTTGAAAAAAATAGCTCAGGAAGAAGGCGGTCAGCGAAAAATTCAATCATGGACAAGAATTGCAGCAATTTTTGTTTCGATGGTACAGTCTTTTGCTGTAACTGTATATGCACGCTCAATTCCTGATGCCATTGTTGTTTCAAATCAATATGCTTTTACGTTTATTGTTTTGATTACTGTTACAACAGGAACAATGATAACGATTTGGCTTGGCGAGCAAATTACTGCACGCGGTATTGGAAACGGTATCTCGATGATTATTTTTGCAGGAATTATTGCACGTCTGCCATCAGCAGTTTATGAGCTTATACGTTTGGTACGAACTGGTGACGTAAATGTTGTTTTTGTAATTGTTGCATTATTTATGTTTGTTGGAATTATTGCTCTTGTTGTTATGGAACAACAAGGTCAAAGAAAAATTCCTGTGCATTACGCAAAACGAGTTGTTGGGCGTAAGATGTATGGTGGACAAAGTACTTATATTCCTTTTAAGATTAATCCATCTGGAGTTATTCCAGTAATTTTTGCATCGTCTTTTTTAACATTCCCCTTGCAAATTGCTACTGGTTTTGGACCGAGCGTTCGTTGGTTAAATCGCCTTGCGGCAGTTTTAACACCAACTGGATTGCTTTATAATGTGCTTTTAGTTGTTTTAATTATCTTTTTTGCTTATTTTTACACCCAAGTTTCATTAAATCCTACAGAAATAGCAAAAAATATTCGGGAAAATGGCGGCTCGATTCCTGGAATTAGAACAGATAAAACAGAAGAATATATGCAAAAAGTGCTAAATCGGTTAGTCTTTCCAGGCTCACTTTACTTAGCAGGGATTGCAGTATTGCCAACAATTATTCAAAATCTTTTTGGATTTCCGCAGTCAATTTCAATGTTGATGGGTGGAACGTCCTTGCTGATTATGGTTGGCGTTGATCTGGATACGATGAGTCAAATTGAAGCACAGTTAAAAATGCATCATCATGAAGGATTAGTTAAAAAAGGAAAACTTCGATCACGCAGTTTGTAAGCTGTTAAAGTAGAAGTTTCTGTATAAAGAAAAAAATTGTTTTTTCTAAAAAGAGCTAGAAAAAATTAATTATTTATCCTATAGTAGTGCGATATTTTTATTGTAAAAAGTAAAAATATTATATTTTGTCCTTGACAAAATTAAGGAGTTAAAAATGAAAGTACGTACAAGTGTTAAGCCTATTTGTGATAAGTGCAAGATTATAAAGAGAAACGGCATTGTCCGTATTATTTGTATTAATCCAAAGCATAAGCAAAGACAAGGTTGAGGAGTAATAGATGGCACGAATTGCGGGAGTTGACCTCCCAAATAAACATGTTGATATTGCGTTGACTTATATTTACGGTATTGGTCGTTCAGCAGCAAGTGAGATTTGTAAGAAAACAAACATTGATCAAAACAGGAATATCAATGATTTGTCTCAAGACGAATTAAATGAATTACGTAAGGTAATCGATAATGATTACAAGGTTGAAGGACGACTCCGTAGTGAAGTTGGTCTTAATATTAAACGACTGATGGATATTGGTTGTTATCGTGGACTTCGTCATAGAAAAGGATTGCCTGTTCGTGGGCAGAGAACGCGAACTAATTCTCGCACTCGAAAGGGTAAAAAGAAGACTGTAGCTGGTAAGAAGAAGTAAGATAGGGGTATAAAGTGGCACAGGTAAAAAAACGAAAAGAGAAAAAGAACGTCTATGAGGGTAACGTATATATTCAGGCAACTTTTAACAATACAATCGTTACAGTAACAGACTTAAAAGGAAATGCACTTTCTTGGGCATCTTCTGGTGGACTTGGATTTAGAGGTGCAAAAAAATCTACACCTTTTGTGGCACAATCTGTAGCAGAAACGGCTATTCAAAAAGCTGTAACATATGGATTGCGTGAAGTTCATGTATATGTAAAAGGACCGGGAGTTGGTCGTGAATCAGCTATCCGTTCGCTGGGAGCAATGGGAGTTAAGGTAAAGTCAATTAGTGATGTAACGCCTATTCCTCATAATGGTTGTCGCCCACGAAAAACACGAAGCATGTAAGGAGTCATAGATAATGGCAAGATATACTGGACCTGTTTGTCGTTTGTGTCGAACAGAACAAAAAAAATTGTTTTTAAAAGGCGATCGTTGTAAAAGCGATAAATGTCCTATAAATAAAAAACGTGGAGCTCCTGGTAAAGATCCTAAAGCTCGTATGGGAAAACGTTCTGAGTACGGTTTGCAATTGCGTGAAAAGCAAAAGTTAAAAAGAATGTACTGCATGCTCGAAAAGCAGTTTAGGCTTTTCTTTGATCGAGCACAAAAAATGAGTGGTGTAACTGGTGAAAATCTCGTTATTTTACTTGAGCGACGATTAGATAGTGCTGTGTATCGAATGCACCTTGCATGTAATCGCTCGCAATCACGTCAGCTTATTTCTCATGGCCATATTTTAGTAAATGGTAAAAAAGTAAATATTCCAAGCTATATGGTAAAGCCAGGTGATATAATTGAACTAAAAGAAGGTAGTAAAAAGCTACAAGTTGTTTTGGAGGCTTTGAAAGAAGTTTCTAAGTCTGGTACTGCACCATGGGTTACGGTAGATGTTGATACTCAAAAGGGAACTTTTGTTGAAGATCCTCGTCGTTCAGATGTAACAGATCTTGCAGATGTTAAAGATCAGCTTGTTGTTGAACTTTACTCAAAATAAGGAGTTTAAATGGCACGTAAAAATCTGCTTAAGGGTTTTAAAAGGCCTCAAGGAATTTCTTTTGAGCATGTTGATGTTGAAAATAATTATGGAAAATTTGCAGCTTATCCTTTTGAAACAGGATTTGGAACAACCGTTGGAAATACTTTAAGGCGTGTTCTTTTATCTTCAATTCAAGGGTATGCTGTAACTGCTCTAAGAATAACATCATACGATGCCGATGGAGTTCCTCATACAATTTCAAGTGAGTTTGAAGCAATTCCAAATGTAGTTGAAGACACTATTGAAATTTTAAATGCGATTAAACAAATTCGCTTATGTTTACCCGAAGGTACAGAGCAAGAAACTTTTTTATATGAATTTGAAGGTGCGGGAACTATTGAAAGCTCAAGTTTTTCAAAGGGTGATCAGCTAACAATTCTTTCAAAAAGTGTTCCAATTTTTACTATGATGGAAAATGCTCGCGTTGAGCTTGAACTTCAAGTTGATTTAGGTCGCGGTTATGTTCCTGCTGAAGTGAATGAAAATTATATTGAAATTGTTGGAACAATTCCAATGGATGCAATTTTTAGCCCTATTTCTAAAGTAAAATATACTATTGAACCATGTCGTGTTGGTCAAAGAAACGATTATGATAAATTGATTTTTGAACTATGGACTGATGGAACGCTTACTCCAGACGATGCTCTTGCTGAAGCTGCAAAAATAGCAAAAGATTATTTTGCTATCTTCGTTAATTTTAATGACGATGAAGATCGTTCTTCTGATGAACTTGATGAGGGCGATATTCGTATAAAACAGTTGCTTACCACACCTGTTGAAGAATTAGAGCTGTCAGTTCGCTCTTCAAATTGTTTGAAAAATGCAAATATTCGAACAATTGGGGAATTAACACGAAAGACAGAAGATGATATTACTAAAACTCGTAATTTTGGTAAAAAGAGCTTAACAGAAATTAAGGAAAGGTTACAGGATTGGGGATTATCTTTGGGTATGACAGATTATTCACATTTAAGAAATACTATAACACTACCAAGCAAGAAGGGAAAATCAGATGAATCATAAAACAGGCTTTAATGCATTATCAAGGACAAGTTCGCATCGTCGTGCAATGTCAAGAAATATGGTAACATCACTTTTTAGATATGAGCGTATTACAACAACTAAGGCAAAGGCTTTGGAAGTTCGTAAGGCTGCTGAAAAATTAATTACGCGTAGCAAGGTTGATACGGTTCATAATCGTCGCCAAGTGGCACGTTTTATTCAAGATAAAATTGTTCTAAATAAACTTTTTACTGCTATTGGCCCTCGTATGAAAGAAAGACAAGGTGGCTATACAAGAGTTTTGAAAATTGGTTTTAGACAAGGTGATACAGCTGAAATGGTTATTCTTGAACTTGTTGACTATACATTAGATTTAGGTGAAACAACTGAAAAAAAATCAGTGAAGTCAACAAAAGCTAAAGCTGAGTCTGCAGAGGTTGAAAAAACTGAATCTGTGGAGAAAAAACCAGCAAAGACGACTACCCCTAAGGCAAAAGCTGCAAGCACTTCTTCTGCAGAAAAACAAAAAAAGCCTGCAAAAAAGAAAGAAACAGCTGTGGCTACTGAAGAAAAAAAGGCTGACGAATAGAATTTATTATTTAGTACAATAGTACAGATATGACATTTTTGAGAAGCGAGCTTTGAAAGAACAAGGAGATAAAATATGTCAAAATCACATCGTGGAAAAGGCATTCGAGAAATGGCTGGACATGGAAGAGGCACTTGCCCTCGTTGTAAACAAACGGGTATCAAGGTGTTGTATGAACAAGAGATTGATGGAAATAAGGCAATGATTTGTAAGGTTTGCCGAGCATCCATTAAGAACGGAAAAGCTGTGTAAATATTATTTTGTGCATAAACATTTAGGTATGTTTATGCATATTTTTTTTGGAGAAAATATGAAAAAAAGTGCTTTTATATTGAGTGTTTTATTTGTTGTGGCATTGCTTACTGTTGGGTGTGCTAAAAACAACGATGATGTTATAAAAATTGGTGGAATTTTTCCTTTATCGGGAAGTGTTGCTGTCTATGGCAATGAAGCACGAAATGGTGTTGAACTCGCCATTTCAGAGATTAATGCTGCAGGTGGAATTGACGGCAAACAGATTCTTTTAATTGCGGAAGATGATGAAGGGAATCCTGAAAAGACAGTAAACGCTTATAAAAAATTAACCTCACGTGATGGTGTTAAAGTAATTATTGGCTCTCTTACTTCGGGGGCAACGGCTTCCATTGCTTCTATTGCCCAAGCTCAGAAAATTATTTTGCTCGCCCCTGCTGCGACTATGGAATCAATCACCGATGCTGGAGATTATATTTTTAGAGCGTGTTTTATCGACCCTTTTCAAGGAACAGTTGGCGGAAAATTTGCTTCAGATAATTTACAAGCACAAAGAGCGGCTGTTTTGTATGATGTGGGAAATGACTATTCTGTTGGATTGTATGAAAATTTTAGAACTTCCTTTGAGGTTTCTGGCGGTCAAATTGTTGCCGCTGAGTCATATAGCACAGGAGACAAGGATTTTAATGCTCAGTTGACAAAAATTAAAGCTGCCAATCCTGATGTTGTGTACCTTCCTGATTACTATGCGACTGTTGCTTTGATTGCAAAACAGCTTCGTTCACAAGGCATTATGGTTCCTATTGTTGGTGGTGATGGTTGGGGCGGAATTACTGAAAATGCAGGCGACGAAATGTTAAATAGTTTTTATTCTGATCATTATGCCTCTGACTCAACTGACGGTGTTGTAAGAGAATTTGTTGATACATATCGTGCAAAATATAATACAAAACCAGTTTCATTTGCGGCATTAGGATATGACTGCGTTTTTATTTTACGTGATGCGATGCTTAATGCTGCCTCTACAACTGATACTGATGCAATCCGCTCTGCTTTATCAGATACGAATGGTCTTTATGTAACGGGCTACTTAACCTTTGACTCAAGAAGAAATCCGATTAAATCAGCTGTAATGATGCAGATTGTTGAGGATGAAAATGAGGCAGGAAAACTTGCTGTTAAATATAACACGACAGTAAATCCGTAGTTTAAATCTCTATTCTTATAGGAGTATTGTAATATCAGTTTTGATTTTACAATACTCTCTTTGTTTTAAAGCACTTTAAGAGACTCTTGTAAGATCAAATCCTTGTATAATATTTAACAATCACTTTTTATTAAAATTTCATTAGGAAAAATGAAAAAATATTTTACTTATCCTTAATGACATCTTGCGTGTTATGAAATATACTTATAAGTGGAATGAAACAAACAAAATGCATACCAAAAAATTTAATTTGTCTCTTTTTTTTACTTGCATTGATTCATATTTCTTTTGCCCAAAAGCCACAAAGTGCTGAAATTCAGGCTAAGAAAAAGTTAATGTATCGCAGTACTAAACGGGAAAATACGCTTCGTATAAAAAAAATCATTCCATCGGTCAAAAATGATATTGTTGAGATAATTATAGTTTTTGATCAATTGTTTAATCCCTTTGAAATTAATCGCGATATTCTTTTGATTAACAACGCACCGTTGCCTGAAGATGCAAGCGTTAAGTACAATAAACAAGGGAATGAGATGACCGTTCTTTTTGATATTCTCACGGTTAAAAATTATCAGCCAGAGCGAAAGTCTTCCCGTGTTCAACGTTCTCCAAATTCTGCGGATGGGGCTTTCAATGTAAAGTCGGCTGAGAAAAAAGATCCTGTTCGATTTTTTCTGTCGATTTTGGGAACTCCAGAGAATGCTATGTCTCATTGCCAGAAAATGAGTTTTGAGATTTTTTGCGGAGATACAATCTTTTTCAATGATTTTGAGTAATTTGCTATTAATAGAAGGATTAAAATAGAGGAGTTTAGTTATGGATATTTTAATGATTGAAGACGAAGAGAATATAACGTCATTTGTAACGCTTGAGCTTGAATACGAGGGCTTTACAGTTTTAAGTGCGGCAAATGGTCGAGAAGGTTTGCAACTTTTTGAAAAGCGGGTGGAAGAAAAAAATCCTTTTTCGCTAGTATTGTTAGATATAATGTTGCCTGAGCTTAATGGATTAGAGGTGCTTCGGCGGATTAGGAAAATCAGTGAAACTCCCATAATTTTGCTCACTGCTCGCGGAGAGACGATTGACCGTGTTACGGGACTTGATGCTGGTGCCGATGATTATCTTACTAAACCCTTTGCGATTGAAGAACTTTTGGCACGTATTCGCAGTGTTTTACGCCGTAGTGAAAATCAGTCAGCTGGGGAAGCCTCTCCTGCAAAAGAAGACGTCATTCTTTCTTTTTATGATTTAAAATTGCATACCGAAAAGCATGAGGTTTTTATGGGTGAAACTGCTGTCCATTTAACCCGAACAGAATTTTTATTGTTGGAATGTTTGCTAAAAAACAAAAATAAAGTTTTGGATCGAGAGACAATTATTACACAAGTTTGGGGAGCTGAGCATTATATTGATGAAAATTCTGTTGATGTGTATGTTCGATACTTGCGATCAAAAATTGATGATAGATTTTCTGTCTCATATATTTCAACAGTACGCGGAGTTGGCTATATCATGAAAGAAGAGTAAAATGCCGTTTGCAAAGGGTTTATTCAAAAAAAGGCATTTTTCGCTTTCAATAAAAATTAGTATTATTTTTACTGTTTACTTTTTTTTTAGTGCTGTTCTTGTGTCATTCATTATTATTAGTCTGTTGAAGGCTAATATTTTGCAAAAAAAAATAGAGCTTTTTTTATCCGATTCGAAGGTGATTTACCGTGCTGTCTCGCGAGTGATGAATACAAGTGATTTTCATCAGCTTATGCGCGATATCTCACACGGTGATGATACGCCTGAAGATGTTTCTCGTGAAAAGATAAATATGCTTTCTGATTTATTTGAACGCACGTTACGCGCTACAAATACAATACGTTTTATTTCGTATGTGGTCTATTTTGAAGATAAAGCTATGCTTAGTCGTCCCTTTGTCTTTGTTAGCAATGATCCTTTTATACCTCTTTTACCTTTGACGCATGATCCACCGTATGATTTTTATTCCGAAAAAAACTATTATACGGATGCGGATTTGCACATTATTTATAAGGCTATTCAGATGAATGGTATTATTGTTCAAACATCTATGTCCTTTGATTCAGATAATTTAGATGCACTAATTAATCGTCTCCCGTATATCGTTATGCTTGTGTCTTTGCCGATTTTATTTTTTTCGTTCCTTTCCTCGCTCTTCTTAGCAAAAAAATTCCTTCAGCCTATAGCTCAAATTGCAAATACTGCTAAAGAGATTAGTAGCACAAATTTGGACAAACGCTTAATTGAGCTGCCGACAAATGACGAGGTTCAAAATCTTGCTCGGACGTTTAATGATTTGTTCGAGCGCCTACAAAATGATTTTGAGCGGGAGCGGCGTTTTACAGGCGATGTTTCGCATGAATTAAAAACTCCACTCGCTGTTTTGCTTGGTCATGCGAATTTGCTCCGTCGTTGGGGGAAAAATGATCCCGCTGTTTTAGAGAAATCAATTAATATCATCCACGAAGAAGCAAATGCTATGCAAAATTTGATAAGCAAACTGCTTCTTTTGGCTAGAACTGAAAATACCAAAAAGGATGAAAAAGAGCACTTTGCCGTGCTGAATCTCAATACTATTTTGCAAGAAGTAAAGCAAAAAACATTGATGATTCACCCTGAAATTGATTTTACTGTCACCTGTGATGCGAACTCTGAGGTGTATACGCATAAAGATGACTTAATTCAAGTGTTACGTATTTTTATTGAAAATAGCGTTGTGTATAGCGAAAATCCTGCAAAAATTTGCATTGAATGGAATGCTGACAAAAAGAAGCTTTCTATACAGGATTCTGGCTATGGTATTAGCGAAAAAGATTTACCACATGTTTTCAAACGCTTCTATAGAGCTGATGAATCACGTAATCGACAAGGAAAGCATGCTGGTCTTGGCTTGCCAATTGCAAAGGCAATTCTTGAAAACCTTAAATATGAGTTTAAAATAGAGACATCAACGGATGCAAAAGATCACGGGACGAGAATAACGATAGCTATAGCTTAACTGTCATGCAGAAGCTTTATGCTTTCTAGTAGTTCTGTTTTTGAGGGTTTCATTTCTAGTTTTTTTTGAAATTCTTTGTTGCCACATAAAAATGCAAGGTTAGATAAAATTGTTAAATGCGATTGCCTTGTGCTCGTTAAAATAACAAACATTACAAACGTAGCCTTATTGTCAATGCTATCGAGCATAATGGGCTTGTCTAAAAAACAGACCAACACGCATTCCTCTTCTGCATTTTTTAAAATGGGCGAGCGTGCATGAGGAAAAGCGATTCCATTTCCCATGGTAGTTGAGCTAATTTGCTCTCGTAAACAAAGCTCGTCAAAAATATCTTCTGGTGAAACACCGTCAAAATTGGTAAAATGCTGTGAAATATTTTTGAAAATCTGCGTTGTCGTTTCTCCTTTGATTTGATAAAACACTCCGCCTCTATTGATACAATTTTCTAATAAGTTTTGTGTCATACATCACCTTTTTTTACAATTAAAAATTTACTTGCTTGTATTTCATCAATTCGTTCCAGCAAGTCCTCATAAATATCCTGAAAACTTAGCTCCATTCCCTCAATAGAGATCTCAAATGATTGCATATCCTCGTCCGTTACGGAGGTGCTTTGGGTAAGGGACTCTAGGATTTGATTTATGTGAGCAAACAGCTGTGATAAAATTACAATCTGCTGCGACGGTAAGCTGGTGAGACGAAAAGACGCATTCGCTAAATCGCAAATAAATGAGAATACTTTTATATATAATTCGAGAATTTTATTTCGTAGCTTTCCGATTTCAAAATCAGCAAATCGATTATAATTTTTTTTAAGAGAGGCGTATTCAAGTTCAAAAAAAAGAAGAAGATCGCAAATATTTGATTCACTGAAAAAAGATTTTTTTGGAATTATCCTGTCAAGGACTGAAAATTTATCAGTTTCTTTGAGAAAAAAGGAGTCTAAAATAAAAGCTCTGATGACATTTTCAGTTAACGGATTTCCAAAAACAAAATTAAAGTTGACTTTTTTATTTTTTACAAAGAAAAGTGTTTTATTCCACGACCCAACAAGTGGAATTTGCTCATCTTTGAACCAAATGCGTTGTTCGACGCCAAAAAACTCAAAGCCAAATTCTGGCGAGTTCTTCAAAAATTCTTCTATTGACCCAGATGTTTTTTTTGAAAGTTCAGTCTTTCCTCTAAAAAACAATAACATGAGCTGCTCATCAATGGAGGAACAAGGTCCATAGTACTTTAATACTTTTTGTAAGTGTTTTTCAAAAGCTGCATACCATTTTTCCTGTTTTTGCCCAAAGGGATTTTTTTCAAAAGGATTGCTCGCACTATTTTTTGTAACCTCAAGGGAAACTGATACCTCAAGGCGATCAAAAATTCGACATAAAAATCTATCCCCAAAAGCAAAATTAAACTTTTTATAAACTTCGGTCATATCTATTACGGTTAAATTAACTTTGGAAGGTAGGGCAAAATCATCATCGGACACACAAATATTGGTATTTGCAATGTCTGCTTCTAAGTACTGTGGAATATATTCGCTACCAAAAAGTGAATAGTAATCAAAAACAAAAGATGTTTGCATTTGAACGGTCTTTTTTTGCAGTTTTTCATTTTCAAAAAAAAACTCAATTTCATGAGGGAGTTTGTCAAAGTCGGCAAACGGTACGCACCGATGACCAATAATCATAATGTTGTTTGTAATTTCATACTTTGTAGGCAAAATTGAAAAAAAATAATTTTCAAAGAAAACAATTTTATTGATAAATAGATTTTCATTCAAATTGAGAATTTGAGGATTGTTGTTGAGTGCACAAATTATGTCGTCTTTTTTTGCTTTAATTTTAATGTCGGATAATTCTTTTTGAACAGTATCAACAGAAAAAGAGGAATTGAATGATTTTGAAAAGCTGTCAACAAAAACCTCTAAGCCTACATTTGAATTCATCCCTCTATGATATATGTTTATAGAAAAAAAAGAAAGTACTTTTACAATCGCATTTGTTCTCTTGAAATAACTGTAAAAAAATGCGTGTATTCTTGTAATTACAAAAATTATAATAGAGGAATTATTAATAGTTATTTTTGAATCTGCAGGATTTTTATGTTTTGTTAACAAACTGTGGATAACTTGCCTAAAATTGTGTCATACATGAATATATGTAGTAGTTATCCTTATGTGAGTGAGTAAAAAAAATCATAGAAAATATACTTGTCTTTTGTAAGTTTCTTGTTATCAGTTGTTTATGTTACTTTTTTGTTGATTGTAAATTTGACGAATCTTTTTTTATTTTTTTTGTCAATAGAAATAAGATTTTTTTTTTTTTAATAACTTGTGGATAACTTGTTATTTCTTCATAACCACTAGCGATTGTACGTGGTGTATTTTTACTCTCAAAAAAAGGGTGTGCGGTGTATGAAAATGTTTTAAACTTTTTAGAGGCCTAAATAAAAAAGAAGACAAAACCTCCAATAGGCAAATGAGATTTTAGATTAGTGGCTGTACCAGATAAGTTAAAACAGCTCCTTTTTAGCTAAATTATAAATTATTTGCATTTGGTTTGCAACTCCATACGATTATAATCGTTTTGTTGTTAAATCTCCATTCACCTTCTCGAATGTATAAATGAAAATGTTCTTTTGGAACACCATTAAATTTGCGCAAGTGTCTCTTGGCTTGATTCCAAAAGTTTTCAATGCCATTAATATGATTCTTCCCTTTTGCAAAATCTTTACTGTGATTAATTCTCTCATGCTTAAATCCGCTTGCCTTGAGCTTGCTATAACTTGCATATGAATCGCTGTACACAATACTACCTGGCACAACCTTCTCGTTAATAACAGAGATCAAAGTATCTGCAGTTGTGTTGTTTACGATACAGATATAAACCTTGCCACCACGTTTTAGCAACCCAAAAACAGGAATTTTATCAGCAGCACCGCGTCCTCTTTTCCCGTACAAACTTTGTTTGTTATCGAGTTCCTCCAAGATAACTTTCATCAACTTCTATCTCACCTGAAAATTTAGTTGTTTCTTGCTGATATTGAAAAATTAATTCTCTCAATCGATGAAAATATGAAACAGCACTCTTA
>JBOFSR010000124.1:0-2377 GCA_051651645.1 Treponemataceae bacterium
CTTCCGCTTGGTGAAGTATATTGTGCTTTTACTAAATTAGCATGTCCTGCCATTAGTTAGCTCCCGAATAAGCAAGTTTTATATTAGGCGATTTTGGATAATCAGTAATTTTGAAATTTGAATTTTCTGCAGCTGAAACAGAAATATTGAGATTGTCATAATTATCTGTCCTAATACGGGAATATTGCTCGCTTCTCGTCATAGGTGGTTGCACTTGCTGAACGCCTGCATCTTTGCTTGATCCTGCAATAAATGAACCCGTATTATTAAGAAAGTCAAGAGCAGGAATTGTCAATCTTGATACACCAGGAATTTTAGATAATAATCCAAGCACCGTGCGTAAAGAAATAATTAAAGCATTAAAAATTGTTGCACCAACAGAACGAATTGCATCAATCCAATCAGTGTTTTTAAAAAAGCCAGTAATTGAATTCCAAATATTAGAAACAATTGCACCAAAATTTTGAAAAGCTTCTGTTGCTTTTGTAACAACTGCATTCCATACAGATGCAAACCAAGCGCCAATTGATTTCATTACTTCAAAAACTTTGTCCCAGTTTTTAATAAGCATTACAATCCCAGCACCAACAGCCATTATTCCAAGAACAATTAAACCAAGGTGATTTGCTTTCATTAAAGCATTGCTAATTGTTTGTACTACATTCCATGCTTTTTGAACAATTGTCATTGATTTTATTACTTTTACGGCTTTAATCATGTCTTGAATGTTGCTTTTTATAACCATTCCTATCATTATAGATTTATAAGCAATCGTTACACCGATTAATGCAACAATCACGGCTCTCATTTTCCACAAGATTTGCACAAGGTTCACCATAGCACTAACTGCCGTGCTTATTGTGTTTGCTATGTTTGAAAAGTCGAAAGACTCCACTGAAACCATAAGTCCCTCAAACTTTTCTGTTAGTTTTTCTATATGCGGAAGTAACGCCATTCCAAGACTTATCCCCAAGTTCTTAACACGATTAAATACTTTAGCAAGCCTTTGCTGGGTTGTTTGCATTTGCTCAAAAGCTCTATCAGTTGCCCCTGCTGAATTTTTCATTTCATCGAGTGTTTCTGTCCAAGTATCAAAAGCCGCTCCTGCAAGGACGCTTACGCCTGCAAATGCTTCTATATTTCCAAATAATTGGCTCATCAAATTGCCATTATCGCCGATTTCATCTTTTAAATATTTAAAATACTCAATCATGCCCATATCTTTTAATGCGTCTGCTGAAAAATTTATGCCAGCATCCGCAGCTGCTTTTAATGCTTGGACTGTTGGTTTCTGAATAGAATTCAAAGCCCCTACTATTTTTGTTTTTGCTTTATTCGTATCAATACCTTGAGTTGTCATAGCTGCAACAGCAGAAAGTGCTTGTTCTATAGGGACGTGTAATAAAGCAGTCATAGAAAAAAGCTCGCCAGAAATGTTGCCAAGTTCATCAACTGTTGTTTTACCCATATTTTGAGCAGTCAAAAACAAATCATGAATTCTGCTTGTATTTTCAGAACTTAATTGATATGCATTAAGCGACGATGTTGTTAAATCGACAGCCTTAGTTATATCAGTAAAACCTGCCACAGCTAACTTTGCAGATTTTTCAACAAAGCCAACACTGCTTGCCGTATCAACACCTGCACTAATTGCTTGATACGTTGCTTCACTTACAACATCAGCTGCAATCCCCATTTTGTTTGAAACAGCTAAAATTTCACCCTGTAAAACCTTAAGAGGCTTTATAGTTACGTCTGCAATTGTACCAACTTTTGCAATAGAATTTTCAAAATCAAGTGCATCTTTTACACCCTTTGCGGCAAAAGCAGTAACTCCTGCCATACCTGCACCAAGGGCAAATTTTCCTGCAGTTTTAATTGAGTTTCCAAAAGCATTGACGCTTTGCTCTGCTTTAAAAAAATCACTTTTAATTTTTTTTGATACGGCATTTGCGTTCATGCCAATCGTATTAAGAGGCTTTGTTGCACGATCAATTAGCTTAAATACTGATTCGATTGCATATTTTGTTGCCATTTTAAGCCTCCTATTTTTTACTTTGAATATGTATTATATTGTCAATGATTCCACCATAAAATGTTCTAATCATTGAAGTTGTCATCGTTTCTATTGATGGCAAAGTTGAATATTCAATACAAATTTGTAAAATTTGATGCACAACTCCAAAACTGCCTAAGACTTTTTTTTTCCGTCCCTTTTCGGCAATAAAAGAAACGGTCAGCTTAAAAAAAGATTCGCAAGCGTAATTAAAATTAAGGCGTCTTTTCCGTCAAGTTTTGAAAAATAAACAACTTCTTTGCCCGTTAAAGACGATAAAATTTCAAACATTTTAT
Organism: Treponemataceae bacterium; assembly: GCA_051651645.1. Classification (GTDB taxonomy): domain Bacteria; phylum Spirochaetota; class Spirochaetia; order Treponematales; family Treponemataceae; genus JBOFSR01. The sequence goes on from JBOFSR010000124.1 coordinate 2,353, forward strand.
GAAAATTTTCATCAGATTTTTGTCT
>JBOFSR010000125.1:0-23958 GCA_051651645.1 Treponemataceae bacterium
CTAAAAATTCTTAATTTACTTTGCATGAAAACCCCTATTTATTTAATTGATAATTTTCTGAACCAGCAGGAGCTGGATCGCCATCATAATTTTGTGCAAGATAATCAGCTGCAGCATAACCGCCAATTTTTACAAAATCTGCTAATGACTGTGAGCTTGATGTTGCGTGACTTACCGCGTCAACATTTTCCCCAATGATAAAAAGATCATCTACTGATTTTCCTGTAAACTGATTATAAAACGCACTGCTTAAAGCTTTTAAGCCATTATTGCTTTCATGCTCAGAAGCATTTCCAACACTCGTTACGCGAGAGCCCACAATTTTTCGATTCAAATCAACAACGGTAATCATCGTTCCATAATCATAGCTGGCATCAGGAAGCCCTGCAAGTTCAACAGCCGCAGCGGCAATTTTTCCGTCAAGCTCGACCGTGTAAACGCCAAGAATTGTTTTATCCTTAACAGGAATTGATGTTACTTTTTTTGTAACATTTTTAATCGACGCGGAGGAAACCACATCCGCTCCGTAAATATCTGCAAACGCTTGCTCGACCGTATAAATATCGTAGCCTGTATCCACAGGAACAAAGGCAGTTCCTGCTTCAGCACCAAAACGCTGTGCAAGCAATTCGCCTGCAGCATAGACAGAAGCCTTCATCAAAAGAGCCAAAGCCTTTGATGTAATTGTTGCTCCAGAAATTGCGACAAGATCACTGCCAAGTTCAAACGCATCTTCAGCTGACTTACCGTTATACTGATCCATGTAATTGTTTTCACGAGCTTTTTGCCCAAAACCTGGAGTATCACTTAACTCAAGAAAGGTGCTTCCAATAATATTTTTATTCATATCAACAGCGACAAGCACAACTGCTTTTTCGTATGTTGGGGCAAACATTTGCACAACGCTTCCAATTACTTCGTCATTGCTTTTTGCAACATAAATGCCCTCAATTTTTGCAGGAGCAATATTATCCACCGTAAAATCGGTTATAGCCTCAAAAGAATCAGCTTGCGGAAAAACAACGCTCATACCAGCATTTGCTTCGGCTGCTTTATTTGCCGCAATCGCAGGAGCCGTTGCATTATTTACAAGAGCAAGTGCAACACAGGCAACAACAGCAAAGGCTGCTAAAACACTGCCGAGTTTTAAAATTTCTTTCATTTTGAACCTTCCTTTTTAGGTTTTACAAAGCCGTATTTTTTAGGAATAATTCTATTCAAAAAGGGCGTAACCGAATTCATAATTAAAATACTGAACATAACGCCTTCTGGATATGAGCTGAATTGGCGAATAAGCCACGTTATAAGTCCACAGCAAAAACCAAAAACGAGTCGTCCACCTGCGGTTACAGGAGCCGTCGCATAATCAGTTGTCATAAAAACAGCCCCAAATAAAAGACCGCCTGATAAAACTGAAAAAATAGCATTCCCAGAAAATAAGCCACTGTCGCCACCAAAAATCCATGTGAACAAAGCACAACTTGCAACCATTGCAACAGGTGCTCGCCAATCAATGATTTTTACGGCAAGTAAAAAAACAAATCCAATCAGAATGAATAAAATATTTGTTTCTCCGATTGTACCACCACGATTTCCTAAAAACATGTTCAAAAAATCAACGGCAGTTCCTTGTGCAGCTGCTGCAGAGGAAACAATGCTCAAGTCTGAAGCGGCAATCGCCAAAGGAGTTGCCCCGGTAATGGTATCATACGGCAAAAGCCATGTGCCCATCACTAAAGGAAAACTGACAAACAAAAATGCTCGGCCAGTTAAGGCAGGATTAAAAACATTCATTCCTAATCCGCCAAAAAATTCCTTTGCAACAACAACGGCAAAAAAGGATCCTAAAATAGTCATCCAAACAGGAGTTGTTGGTGGTAAAACAAGTGCAAGCAAAATTCCTGTTACAATAGAAGAAAAATCCATTGTTCGATTTGATAATTGTAAAATTTTTCTAAATATAAACTCAAAGAAAAAACAGGAGATAACCGCAACGACAATCGTTGTTAATGCAGGAAGTCCAAAGTAGACAAAACCTGAAACACAAAGTGGTAACAGAGAAATAATCACTGCAAGCATTGTTTTTTGCGTGTCGAGCTTTGCACTAAAATGCGGACTTGACGAGAGATAAATCTCATTTTTATCGGATGGAGCACCCACTACTTGCCTCCTTTTTGTAATTCAATTTTTTTAGCTTCTGCTTCACGAAAAAGCTGCTTTCCAATTCTAAATCGTTGTACCAACTTGATTTTACCAGGGCAAACATAGGCACAAATACCGCACTCAATACAATCCATAAGACCGTATTTTTTTGCTGCATCCAAGTCTTTTCCGTTAATGGCACGAGACATCATGACAGGAACCAAACGGCAGCTACAAACGCTAATACAGCGACCACAGCCAATACACGCATACTCTCTAAGCAAAGAAGCTTCTTTGTCGGTTAGAAAAAGCACGCCTGAGGTATTTTTTTGCACAGGAAAGTTTGCATTTTGCATGGCAAAACCCATCATTGGGCCGCCTGAAATAATTTTTACAATGCCACTGTTTAAAGTGATATTGGTAGGAATTAAATCGCCGACAGAAGTTCCAATCGGAACGCAAATATTTTTTGGCGTTTCACACGCTCCACCAGAAATAGTTAAACCACGTTCAATTAAAGGCTTGCCTTCTCTAAAAGCTTCAGAGATTGCACAAAGCGTTCCAACGTTTTGAATAACACAGCCAGCGTCCGCAGGAAGTCCGCCTGAGGGTACTTCGCGATTAACGACTGCGTCAACAAGCATTTTCTCTCCACCTTGAGGGTATTTTGTTTGCATAACCGCAACACGAATCCCCGCATGGCCAGATTTTTTAATCGCTTGCTCAAGATTTGGCACTATGTAAGCCTTGTTTTCTTCGAGTGCAATAATGCCTTCAGGAGCGTTGACAATTTTCATTTCGATTGCCAAACCGTCCACCAGTTTATCCGCATTTTCAAGCATTGTTCGTTCATCTATTGTTAAATACGGTTCACATTCAGCACCATTTGCAAGCACATAATCAATTTTCTTGCCAGCAGGAGGCTTTAACTTAACGTGAGTAGGAAAAGACGCCCCACCCATTCCCGTAATTCCAGCTTCCCGAATGCGTTCGAGGGCTTGCTCAGTTGAACAAGTAAAGGGATCAAGAATAGGCATAAAATCTGTACGATCAGAATCATCGCCTTCAATAATAATGCACGGAACTTCAATATTTCCTGTAACAACACGCATTTCAATCTTTTTCACCGTCCCTGCAATTGATGCATGAACAGGAGCAGACATAAAAGCATCTGTTTGTGCAATTTTTTGTCCACGAGCAACAGAATCGCCCACAGCAACAAGAGGCTTGTTTGGTGCACCACCTTGAGTAACAGGAATTGCAACTGTCTTTGTAAAGGGAATAATCTTTTCAATAGCACAGTTTTGCGATAACTCCTTTTTCTCTGGAGGATGAATACCGCCTTTAAAAGTATATGTTTTCATAAAAAAATTATATAAAACTTTATCAACTTGGTCAACAAAGTTTTTAAGAAGACATTTGAAATGTGCATAAAAATAACAAGATTATTTTACCACTCGCCCTTTCCACGTGAATCCGCGTTTTGAGTGCTGGCGAAAGGCCGAAATAATTGCAATAAAAATCAAATTTAAAAAGAGAATTGGGTACAAAAAGGGAATGTACCATTGAATGCGTCGACTAATACAAATGACAAGCCATGTGAGCATATAAAAAAGACTTGCAAGCAGTAAATAATTGCCTTGAGCGTATCCATTGTAAGCAAAAAAAATCCCGAATGGAAGCGGTAAAAGCAAAAAAAATAAAACGCCCAATATTACAAGACTGACAAGAAAAATATTATTGCCAAAAAAATCTGCAATATTTTTACTCACTCCATTGAGCGATTCTTTATAGGACGAATACATTCGACACGCGACGACTTTTTTTGCGTCAAGAAAAAATGTTTTAAACTCAAATTTTCTCATCATTCGAGCAAGATAAATATCATCGCTTGTTTGATTTTTTACCGATTCGTAGCCGCCAATTTTTTTTAAGCTATCGGCACGCAAAACAATAAATTGGCCAATTGCCGCAGCCAACGCGTACGACTTTATCCGTCGGCTCAGAAAAATGGGGAGAGCAAAGCCTGTTAAAATAAAAATTAGGGGAACGGTCAACTTTTCACCAAAGGAGCGTAAATCTTGCCTTACGTAGCCTGAAACCATGTCTGCATCATTCGAAAGAATATTCGTTACGGCCCAAGAGACAGAGTCATACGAGTGAATGGTGTCCGCATCAGTGCAAATCAGAATATCGCCTGCTGCAATTTTTGTCAGCTGAAACATGGCAAAGGGTTTTCCCTTCCAGTCGGCTTCGAGTGGAACGCCTTGAGCGAGCTTTAAGCGACGTGGAAACTCCTGCTGGATTTTTTTTACAATGTCATACGTTTTATCTTCCGAATTGTCGTCAAGCACAATAACTTCGTAATTTTCATAGCTTTGATTCATTAAAGAGCGAATGCACCGTTCAATATTTTCTTGCTCATTTCGTGCAGGAATCAAAACTGAAACCGTGGGGCCGCCTTGGAACAAGGGCTTTTTTGTATGGCGCTTGATCCAAAAAATATTAAGCAGGGCAAGAAGCAAAAAATAAAGAGAAATACCAAGTGCTATTACAGAAAAAAAAGTCAAAATCATATTACTCTTTGGGTTTTATAAAGATTTTCGCAAAATCAAATAAATTCATTTTTACAGAAATTGCTCCCTCAAACCCCATTTGTGTATTTCCAATTCGATTGTCATGATTAATATGATGGACAAATCCGACTTGGGCAAAAATTGTTATGCCATCATAAATCTCATACGAGCCTTGAACGCTTACAAGATTTTCATATTCTGGCGTGCCCGTTGGAGTTTTACGCTGTGCCTCATCTTTCGAAGTGGGATAATAATTAGGCTTTCCATCTGAGCCAACAGAGTTTAGAAGTGTTTTATTAACCTCGCCATGGATTTTTAAGCGATATTTTAGCCCCGCACTCCATATTCGTGGCAGAGAGTAAATTGCCGTCAATTGAAAAGCGATCGTGTCAGGGCCAAAAGGAGTGCCAACCCACGCACGCAAGGCCTCCGTCGTATTAATGTAAAGCTCTTTTTTATCAGAAGTTAGCGACCATTTGGGATTTTTTGCAATATACAAATAAGGATCCGTATACAAAAACTCTCCGTTTAAGCGTAAATAACCATTGTTGATAGGAATCCAGCCCTCAATGCCTGCTTGCCAGCCAACGCCATTTGGAATTTTTGCAGCCTCTGGATCGTTGTCAATTTCATACTTCATTTGAAATTGATTCATCGTGAACAATCCATACAGGCGAATAAAACGCCATGGATTTACATCAAGCGTCACCGCAAGATAGCTCGTAACTCGCGAATCTTCAGCAGGATACTCAGAACCCACGTCATCATTATAATCGCCATAGCCTGCCCACGCACCAAATCCATGAAAAACCATCATCGGATTTAAATAGCGAAACTCAAACGGAGCATTGACTAAAACGCCCTCAACGGCACCAATATTAAGCCATTTGAGTGGGCGAAACTCAACGTGATGCAAGTAAAAATATTTATTTGTTTCAAGTTGATTAACGTACGCAGAATATTTTATTCGGGGGGAAAAAAATGAAATCCGCGAGGTTGTAATATCGTTCATGTAGTCCGACATAATTACTGATCCCATTTCTGAGCGTCCAATATTCATTGCCCCGTAGCCCAACTGAAAATTAAAAAAACTGCCTTTTTGTGTTTGAGCCCCTGAGCTAATGTACGCAAAATGCGGAAAGTTTCCATCAAGATCAACCGTTCCTGCAGGAATATTGGTGTAATTATTGTGCTTATTCATGACATTTTGGTACTGGCCAACAGAAATATCGCCTTCAAGAGTTACAAAGTCAGAAACGGAAAATAGCACAGGAAGCAACAAGGCATAATTTCGATCTCTAAATGTGTAAAGCCATTCAATATCAGGATTTGACTTAACAAAACCCTCAATTGCAATACTGGGATCAATGCCAAAGCCAATGAGCCCAGAGGAAAAGCCAAAATAATCCATTTGTAATTCAGAGACAATCCAATCGTAATGATATTTTCCTGCCCTGCTGAGTTTTTCATACGGCAAATCGTCTAAGTATCGTTTTATTTCGCCAGCCGTCAGCGGGCCGCTTGAAGCAAAGGTTGTTTCTCCAGCGTCAAAGGCAACGGCAGTCAATGCGTCATAGATGGGGCTTGTTGTTTTAATTATTTTTTGAGCCCCCACAGGCACACTAAATTTTGTTTGCGCGACGAGAGGAAAAATCAAGAAAATAAAAAAATATTTTAGGTAAACTTTTTTTGTCATAAATTAAAACCTATGTTTGCAGCATACACGCCCTAGCAATGAATGCTAAGCGTTCCGTGCTTTTGTCACACGGCTCGACGATACGCATTTTACAAACACTGCTCGAGTATATGTAACAGAAGAAATAAATGCAATAAATTTATTTTAAGCATGAAAAAAAACTAACAGATTGTAACAAATCGTCGTTTAAGACGTTTTTAATCATGGTAAATTTTTACGTACACTGAAAACAAATTAAAAAATCCAGATTTATAACTTGATCCATTATGAACATAGCTATTAATACTTTTTAGCCCGCCATCGTACTCAGTTAAATGTTTGTAGCCAAAGGTGTATTCAGCTCCCACATAAAAAGGAAGATCAACGGCTTTCATGTTGTACTCAGCATTAAATGTTAGCGAGTGAATCCATTCATAGACGCCGTCTTTAAGAAAATCTTTTCGTGGCATGGTAGAATATTCCCATTCTTCTTCATATGTGCTGCCTGCAGCCGAAACACCGTGTCGAATCATTTTGTAGGAGACAGAACTCGTCAAAAACCAAAAAGGGGCACTCTCAAATTTAATCTTTATTTCATCAGAGTTTGGTGGTAAATAATAACCAATGCTTTCCCCGTGATTAAGATATTTTGTATTTACAGGATGAGAATACCACGGCACATCCGTTGGAGCGTGCGTATACATATACGGCTCAAGTTTGGTATATTGCAAAATCAGCGTGCTAAAGGGAATATTTGGCAATGCGATTTTTGCACCCGCTTGCAAGGCAAAAATATTTCGCGGAGCATGTAAAAAATCCTCAACCTCAAAGCTGATTTCGTTTAAAAAGAAGCTAAAATACAGGCGTGCGTACTTTGGAATATTTACCCCAAGATTAAGTCCGATTTGCATATTATCAAAATCGCCAATCATATTTTGGTAGAAAAACATAAACATTCCAGGATTTAGATAACCAAATTCTGCACGTTTTGCCCACACGGCAGAAGAAGTAATGCCCAAGTGAACCCATTTTCCAATATAAAAATCAAAAGATGCGGCACTATAATTATTTTGAAAAGCCCACGCATCTTGCTTTATGTCATTGTCGCGACGAAACTCCGTTGTTCCCGTTATAAAAGAAAGATTAAACCAGTTTACAGGATTCAAGTGAAAATCAACAGCCATAAAAGGACGAGCCGTTTCTGAAAGCATTAAATTGCCATCAGCAAAACCCCAGTCTCGACGAGTGCGCGAAAAATTAAGTCCAAATTTATTATCCCAAAGCGAGAGCGAAAACTCTGGCTTAAATTGTGCAGCAAAGGCTGCATCGCTTCCAAGCCCAATAAAATTAAAGCCCTTAAGCGTATAGCGATATCCGTCCCACGACTGCGTAAATGTATGTGGGGAGTAAGTTTTAAGGTCAGTTTTGGTAACGCCCAAAGATCCATTTATATTGTATGAAAAATAATCAGACAAATCGCCACGCAAATAAAGCAAAAGCCAAATCTCTGTGGAAAGGGCTAGTTCATTAAAATTAACGCCTGCACTTATGTCAAACATTCCGCCAACTTCAATGTTATTCAAAAACTTACGATCTTCTTTTTCAGCATTGCTATATCGATACTTACCATCTTTGTACCACACAGATTCAGTTTTTGGCTCAAAGCGAGTTATGGTATCGAGTATGAGAATTTTTTCTTGAGGAGAAAGACGCGGATTGTCTTTAATCTCGTTCAAGGCATCTAAAACAATTGAAACAGAATACGGTTTTTTGCCAGAAAGATGCGAAACATAATTTTTTATAAGCGCATTATCAAGAATCTGATACACAGGATCGCTTAACGGTACAGAAAGATGCTGTTGAGCAAAAGTAAATGTACTACCCAAAACTAAAATTAATATAACAAGTATTTTTTTCATCATTTAATTACTGTATATAAATCTTTATTTAAAGTAAAGGCGTTCTAAAATCAATGCAAGGCAATTTTTTTTGTGGATGATTTTTGAAAACTCAGAGGAAATCCCGTCAAACCGCAATGTTTTTGCATCCGTTTACAAAGCATTTTTTTTCTGTTATATTTTCAACCATTGATCAGCGTTTTGAGGTCAAAAAACTATAGACTCGTCAATTTTCTTAAAACTTAAGGACTTTATTTGAACTTTTCTTCTCAGCTTTCATGGATTTTTTTTGTCTCACGGCGCTTCGCTCTCATTGATAGTCGAGGAAAAACAGCCCTGACAACTTTTCTTGCATCACTGGGAATTGGCTTTGGCGTCATGACGCTCATCGTCACAATTTCCGTGATGAATGGCTTTCAAATTGGCTACATAAAAAATATCTTAGAAGTTAGCTCCTATCATATTCGTGCAAAAAATCTTTCACCTGAGGATTTACAAACACTTGCCGACCATGAAATCCTACAAAAAAATATTTCATCAATCACTCCCTTTTATGACGCACAAGCCCTCATTGTTTCGGACAGTAAAAGCCAGCAAGGAGCGTTAATTCGAGCGTTGCCGCAAAATGTGCTAGAAAAAGATGCTGCGTTTAAGGCACAAGTGAATATGAGAGGTGGCACTTTTGACTTAAGCGATCCATCTTTTATCGTAATCGGCAATGATTTAGCGTATTTATTAGGGGCAAGAGTTGGCGATGAAGTCTCTCTGTTTGCACTTTCTGGAAATCAGGAGGTTGAATTATTTTCTGACGACCGAACCTTCGTCATCACGGGTATTTTTTCAACAGGCTATAATGAAATCAACGCGACCTTTGCCTTTGTCTCTGATCAAAACACCGAAAAACTTTTTGGCGTAAGTGCAATGCCAACAGTGGGAATAAAACTGTTTGATTTTACTACGGACATGAGAACCATCAATGTGCTAAAAGGGATTTTTCCTCACGCAGAATTTGAGTCATGGCAAAGCTACAATCGTTCATTTTTTGGAGCCTTACGAGTTGAAAAAAACACGCTTTTTCTTCTCGTTTTTTTAATTTTTATAGTCGTTGGCGTAAATATTTACAATGCAATGCGGCGAATCGTTTATGAGCGAAAAGAAGAAATCTGTGCCTTGTCCGCGCTGGGGGCAAAAAAATCAGAGGTGCAATTTGTTTTTATTCTGCAAGGATTTTTAGTCGGACTATGCGGAACACTTCCTGGCGTTTTATTCGGCCTACTCATCTGCATAAAAATTGATCTCATTTTTGTCTTTTTCTCACAAATCAGCTACGACGTGCAATATTTTTTAACTATGCTTTTTAACCCAGAAAATATTATGTACTTGCAAAAAAATCTAACCTTTTTATATTTTTCAAAAATTCCAGCACTGATAATTTATTCAGAAGTTTTATTTATTTCATTGTTTGGCATTTTTTCAAGTCTGCTTGCCGCATGGATGGCAAGCACCAGCATTTTACGTTTATCGATTGCGGAGGTTTTGCGAGATGAATAATGCGATTGTAAAAATAGAAAAATTACAAAAATCATATTTTACCGCGAGTGAAAAACTCGTTATACTAAATGATCTTGATTTAGAAATTCCGTTTGAGAAAAAAATCATCATTACAGGAGAAAGCGGTTGCGGAAAAAGCACGCTTTTGAATATTATTGCAGGCCTCGATTCAATAAGTGCAGGAAGCGTAATGGCAAAGACTTATCAAATCGACAAAATGAATGAAACCCAAATTTCTGATTACCGAACACATTTTTTGGGATTAATTTTTCAGTTTCACTACTTGCTCAAAGATTTTTCAGCCTTGGAGAATATACTTTTGCCTGCCTTGATTTCTGGCGTTAGCAAAAAAGAGGCAACGCAAAGAGCAAAACAATTGATTGCTGATGTTGGCCATGAAAATCGCTCAACTCACTTGCCATCAGAGCTTTCTGGAGGGGAGAGACAAAGAATTGCCGTTGCCCGCTCATTAATCAATAATCCAGAATTAATTTTAGCCGATGAGCCAACAGGAAATCTTGATCCGCAAAATGCAGCAAGCGTAAGCGATTTGCTTTTTTCAATGGTCGATCAATACAAAAAAACTTTGATTTTGGTAACGCATGACCGCGAGCTTGCAAAAAAAGGGGATGTCTGTTATCGCCTCCAAAATGGAAAATTGGTACTCGCATGACACTTTTTTCTTCTATTAAAATAGCATGGCGTTTTCTTTTTGGGTACTCTTTCAAGGGGATTTTCAGACGATCCACCTCAAACGCACGCAAAAGTCTTTTGGGGGCAATTTTTGGCATTGGCCTGAGCCTCATTCCGCTCATCGTTGTAATAATTGTGGCCAATGGCATGATTTCAGGCATTACCGCTCGCATTGTAGAATTGTCAAGCTATCATGTGCAAGTTGTAATTCCCAGAAGCTCCCAATTATCCGATGCAACCGAAGTCAAACAGGACTTACTCAACCTAAGCGACGTTACCAATGTATTTTTTGAAATTCAAGGCGTTGGGCTTGCTGCAGGAAAAACGGCACGCTCAGGCGTAACAATTCGTGGCGTAGAAGACAGCCTTTTTGATAAAAATCCTGCATTCCGCGATTTATTTTCAATTTCAAGCGGAAAACTTTTATTTGATGGCAGCAATTCCGTAGTTGTGGGCAAAAAACTTGCCGAAACCTTGGAGCTTGCCATTGGCGATACGATGCGAGTTATCACCACTCAGATGGCAGAAAACCAAAAATTAATTCCAAAGATTTCTCGATTCACCGTTGTAGGAATTGCCTCTTCTGGCTATCAAGAACTTGATGCACTGTGGGCCTTTATTCCCTTTGAAACGGCTATCAATTTATTTTCACGGGAAGCAGCTCATTTATTTTTAGGCGTTCAAACAAATGACGCATATTCCAATAAGTTCCCTTCAACAGTACGTTTAATTGATGCCGCCACTCCGACCAACTATCGTGTTTTAGACTGGCAGAAATTACACGCATCGCAATACGAAAATCTAAAAACGACAAAGGCCTTGCTGATTTTAATCATGTTTTTAATTTTATTAGTCGCAAGTGTCAATATTTCATCGGCACTCATCATGCTCATCATGGAAAAGCGAAAAGAAATTGCAATTCTTAAAAGCGTCGGTGCAACTCCACAAGGAATTTCCGTGCTTTTCATTTTCACAGGGTGCTTTACAGGCTTTTGCGGTATCGTGCTGGGCGTTCCGTTAGGGCTTTTTTTTGGCATAAATATTAATTTTTTCATACAAAATATGGAAAAAATGCTTAACTTTTTAACTCAGAGTTTATATACTATATTTTATGCACATTCGGAAAATCAATTTTTGCCGATTCAGCTTTTGGATCCAACATATTATTTAGAAACAATTCCGATTGTCATTTCAGCAAGTGATATTTTACTCATTGCAGGGGGAACGCTTTTTTTATCGATTGTTGTTTCATTTTTTCCTGCAATGCGTGCAGGAAAGGAAAAACCGCTTGTTGCCTTACAAAAATATTAAGGATGAATGATGAAATGTGAGTTATGCGGCGTCAATGAGGCCGTCCTCTATGTTCAACAAATGAACAAAAACGAAATGAAAACTTTTCACTTATGTATAAATTGCCTCAAAGAAAGAGGGATTTCGCCGTTTGATACAAGCCACGGTGTTGTCTCTTCATTAAATAATCTGATTAGTGAAATCACTCAGTTAAAATCCTCTGTTGCACAAAACTCCCCCGTTTGCCCCGTGTGTGCCGAAAATCTTTACACGATTATGCATGAAAAACGCTGCGGCTGCCCTGAGTGCTACACAGCCTTTAAGACAGAAATCACCGATCTTTTGCAAAAAGAAAAAATCACACGCAATTACACAGGTCTATATAAAGGGGATTTGCCAAAAAAACTTCCCGCCTTTCGCTCAATTTTGACAGATAGAATGACGTTTCACAAAAAACTTGAGCAAGCAGTTGCAAACGAAAATTATGAACAAGCAGCCATATACCGTGATCGCTTAAAAGCCCTTGAAACGCAGCCCTTAGACGGGGATTTTTCTGTTTGGAATACAAGCGATGACTAGCGGAGAACACTCAAAGGACGCGTGGTATTCATACGCAGGCAAAAAAAACGATATTGTAATTTCATCACGCATTCGCTTTGCACGAAATCTTGCAAACTTCCCTTTTCCGCTTCGCATAAAAAATGCGGATGAGGGATCTCGCATTCAATCGCTGGTTTTTGACGCCTTTTCTAAAATGGAAAATCCTGATTTTTATCAAGCACTAAGCACATCAAATTTGGACAAACTGGGGCAAGATATTTTAATTGAGCGCGGAGTGCTGGCTCCTAAACAAAAAGATTTACAATGGATTGGCGTTGTTGTTCGCCTTGACGGAAAGCTCTCTTGCACCATTAATAGCATTGACCACGTACGTCTTTCAGCCTTTGCCGCGGGATTGAATTTTGAAAGCATTTTAACAGAGCTTAAAACGATTGATAATAAAATGCAGGATATGTTGCAATTTGCTGCCAGTAATGAGTTTGGCTATTTAACGGCGAATCACCGCGACCTTGGTAGCGGCATGAAAATCTCTGCCATTTTGCACCTCCCCGCAATCACGCACATGCAACTAATGGATCAGCTTTTTTCAAAGCTTCAACAAGAAGATCACTGTAAAATTGATCCGTTTTTTGATAAACGAGAGCATAGCCAGCGAGATTTTAGCAATTACTATCTTTTGAGCAATACCAACTCTTTTTCTGGGACGGAACAAGACCAATGTGCAGCCCTCCAAGAAGTGATTGAGCATCTTTGTGCGGTGGAGAGGGGGGCAAGTGCGAATATTATGGAGACAAATCAGACCAAGCTTAAAGACATTGTTTTGCGCTCAATTGCCTTATTAAAATTTAATCGATTCATTGAATACCGTGAAGGTGTCGATTTGATTTCAAAAATAAAATGGGGCGTCAATGCAGGGCTTGTTCGTGGCGTCAATCATACAACATTGACGGAGCTCCTTTTTCGAACCCAAAATGCACATCTTGCCTTTGTAATTAAAACAGGCGGATTCAATTTTCCCCTAGACATCACCGATGAAGCAGAAAAAATCCTGCGACTCAGAAGCCTCATTCTACAAGAAAGCCTTGAAAAAATTGAATTCTTTGAAGGCTAGATATCCATAAAATAAAAAACTGAAAGCACCTTGTACGCACTTTCAGTTTAAGAAGATGATTTTACATCTTTTGAACACATCGCCATCTGGATGTCTTTACTGGCGATGTTTTTAAAGTATCGGAGTCTTACAAAAAAAATTAAGAGTAAAACTAATAAAGACTTGTCATTTTAAAAGAAAGATGGCTTTAGCTGTAGTTATTCAACAACTTTGATGCAAAAGCTGCAATAAAGAGTGTTGAAATTACAATTGAAAAACTCAGCGATATTATAGGAATATCATCAAAAATGAGTATATCGGTAAGAATTTTTAATTGAATAAGCACTTCAAAAATAGTATTTGCAAAAGAAAGCACGAAACCTGCAATCATGCAAAGCCAAGAAAACTCACGTGTTTGAGGACGTAACAAAAGTGCCAAAAAGACAATAATTGAATGAAACGTAAGATTTACGGCAATAAAGAATAATTCACTTTTCACAATTTTACCTCCTAGCAAAGATTTACTTCTTAAAAATACTACTACATGAATGAAGATTGTACAAGAGTCTTGTCTTTTTTGCTTTATCCCCAGCAGAAAAAGCGAGCAGCAACAGCATTGAAATATTTTACAAAGTAGAGTAAACTGGCTTGCAGTGCTAATCAGTGCTAACACAAGATGTTTGCATACCTAAAGGATGCAAGCTATCAACTTCTTAGGGAGAAAACATGACGGACTTAAAGAATATGCGAAATATTGGGATTATGGCTCATGTTGATGCAGGCAAAACAACCACATCAGAGCGCATTCTTTTTTACACAGGAAAAATTCATCGCATTGGTGAAATTGATGACGGCGCTGCAACAATGGATTGGATGCAACAAGAGCAAGAACGAGGCATTACTATTCAAAGTGCCGCAACAACAACATATTGGAAAGATCATCAAATCAATTTAATCGACACTCCAGGCCATGTAGACTTTACCGCAGAAGTTGAGCGCTCACTGCGCGTGCTTGACGGAGCAATTGCCGTATTGTGTGCCGTCGGCGGAGTGCAGCCGCAAACAGAAACAGTTTGGCAACAGGCAGATAATTATCACGTGCCCCGTTTGTGCTTTATAAATAAAATGGACAGAATTGGGGCGGACTTTTTTACCGTCCTATCGGATGTAACCGAAAAGTTTGGCAGCCGTTGCATTGCCATGCAAATTCCCATTGGCAAAGAAAGTAATTTTGAAGGCGTAATTGACTTACTCACCATGAAAGAAATCCGCTTTGACCCACAAACCGAGGGCGAAAAGCTGATTATAAGCGATATTGGCGAAAACCGATTAGAAGAAGCTGCCCTATGGCATGAAAAAATGATTGATGAGATATCCTCCTTTAGTGATCAAATTGCAGAGCTTTTTTTAATGGGAGAGGAGATTCCTCTTGAGTTACTCAAATCAGAGATTCGCAAAGGAACGATTAATCAAAGCTTTATTCCTTTTTTTTGTGGTGCATCTCGGCGGAATATGGGCGTTCAACCCTTAATCGATGCCGTTATCGACTACCTACCCGCCCCAGATGAAGTGCCTGCAACGATTGGCTTTCATACAAAAAAAGAGGAATCCGTGAGCATTCCTTGCACAGCTAGCTCAACAACGCCACTGGGCTTAGTCTTTAAGATACAATATGATAAGGATGCAGGATCTTTGTGCTATGTGCGCATGTATTCGGGCAAAATAAAAACAGGCGAGCAAGTATTTAATATAGGAAAAAAGAAAAAAGAGCGGGCAAATCGTATTTTGCGCATGCATTCAAATAAAAGCGAGGCAATGGATAGCGTGAGTGCTGGAGACATTGCGGTATTTGTAGGACTAAAGCTTGCACAAACAGGCGACACTATTGGTAGCGAAGGCATGCCCATCCTCCTTGAAAACATGCATTTTCCAGAGCCTGTAATTTCAGTTGCCATTGAGCCTGAAACACTCTCTGACAGAGACAAACTCAAAGAAACACTTGAGATACTTTCTAAAGAGGATCCAACTTTTTCAAGCCGTGAAGATGCGGAGACTGGGCAAGTTATTATCTCTGGAATGGGCGAGTTGCACCTTGATGTACTAGCCCAGCGAATGAAGGATGACTTTAAGGTTGCCGCCCGTATTGGAGCACCGCAAGTAACCTACAGAGAGTCAATTTCACAAAGTGCTGAGCATACAGAAAGCTTTTCACGCATGCTTGGAGGCAAAGAAAACGCTGCTGAGCTTACCCTCAAGGTTGAAAAGCGAGAGCAAGGCTGTGCAAATCTTTATTCAAGTACCGCAAAAACACACGGCGTTCCAGAAGCTATTCTTGATGCAATAAAAAATGGTGTAGAAACATCGTTCTTGTCAGGCATTCAATTTGGGTATCCCTGTACCGATATGAGCATTACGCTTACAAACCTCAAATACGATGAGCTAACATCAACGCCTTTTGCATTTGAAGCCTGTGCAGTTGCAGCCTTTGACCATGTGTGTAATAAAGCGGTACCGCAATTACTTGAGCCTGTAATGAAGGTAGCTATTTTATCACCAAAAGAATTTGTGGGCGATGTAATGAGCCAAGTTACTCAGCGAGGCGGATTGATTTCAAACCTTGAATCAAAACCTGCAACTGAAGTTATTCACGCCCAGGCACCGATGGCAAAGATGTTTGGTTTTTCAACAAGCCTGCGTTCAGTAAGCCAAGGAAGAGCCAGCTTTAGCATGGAGTTTAGTCACTTTCAGCCAAAGACATAAGCAAAACCAAGGTCAAAATGCACGGGATGATATACGGCAGTTAGTTCTTGCATAAAACACTTTTGTTGTGATACACTCTTTTTATGCAAACCCTAACCAATCGGCAACTTGAGATACTTCGATACATTCGCGACTTTGCTAACGAAAACGCTATACCGCCAACAATACGTGAAATTGCCACTCACTTTGAAACAACGCTGAAAACAATTCAAGATCACGTCAAAGCGCTCATAAAAAAAGAATACATTGCAACAACAGAAAAACGCTCTCGCTCCTTACGTATTCTCGTAAATCCTGATGAGCAAGACTGTATAAGCACAGTACCCGACAGCAAAGAAAGTGCTCTTGTGCGAAGCATTCCCCTTTTAGGATCCGTTGCAGCAGGAAAGCCGCTCCTTGCAGAAGAAAACATTGAAAGCTTTATATCAGTCCCAACATCAATGCTAAAACCGCATGCAACATACTTTGCATTACAGGTAAAAGGAGACAGCATGACAGGGGCAGGCATTTTTAATGGCGATACGGCAATCATTGAGAAATGCCCAAACGCACAAAATAAGGATATTGTAGTTGCCGTCCTAAACGATGCAATTACACTCAAACGCTTTTACAAGGAAGCCAAACGCATTCGCCTTGATAGCGAAAACGACGCCTATAATCCTATTTTTTGCAATGACATACGAATTGCAGGTAAACTTAAAACAATCATTCGGAGTTATTAATGCCTTCTATTTATTTATTTACTGGCCCTGAACTAGGTGAAAAACAATCTGCCATTGAAGCCGTCATCAAAAAAACACAAAAGAGCTTTGCAAATCTTGATATACACAAACTCTATGCAAGCGACAATGCCGTAAGCGACGTTGCCCTATTATTACAAAGCGGCTCTCTGTTTGCCGATGCAATCCTTGTTCTTTTGCGTAATGCCGAATTAATTAAGAAAAAAGAGGAGATAGCCCTCATAAGCGAGTGGCTACAAACACAGTCAAATTCCACACTCATTCTTGTTTCTGATGACAATAGTGTAGAAAAAAAACTTGAGGCACTCATTCCAAAAGAGAACAAAAAAATATTTTGGGAAATGTTTGAAAACCGCAAGCACCAATGGATTAAAAACTTCTTTACTCAACACGGCTATGCAATAGAACAGCCAGCCATCGACACAATACTTGAATTAGTTGAAAACAATACCGAGCAACTACGAAATGAATGCCTGCGTTTTTTTATATGCTTTGAGAAAGGCTCGACTATTACCGCACAAAATGTTGAAGATGTTTTATTCCATACAAAAGAAGAAAGTGTTTTCACGCTTTTTGACATGATGACCAAGCAAAACAACGCACAACAACGATTTGAAAGCAGCCTAGACATTTTGCAAAAACTTAGCTTATCAAAAGAATGTTCTAGCATTCAAATTATTGCAGGATTAGTATTTTGCTTTCGTCGATTACAACAGTGGCACACCCTGCACCAAGCAGGACGCCCAAGTGAGTTTGACCTTAAAATAAAGGGATTTACCAGCAAAAAAGCACAGGAGCAGTATCACAAAGCACAAAAAATCTGGAGCGTTATGCAGGTAAAAGCAATCCTTGCCCTTCTTACTAAAACCGACTTTAATATCCGCTCAACTGGGGCAACATTTGAAGATACCTATTTACAAATGCTACTCTACAAAATTATCTTTACAAGCTAAAACCCTAACGTTCTTGCTTGCACACTCACACTGAAATACCTACAGCTATTTAAAAAGCACCTCTGTTGGAGTTGGATTTGAAGATGAAGATGTACCATTACCAAGCTGTCCAGAGCTATTTCTACCCCATGCATAGATCTTCCCATCCGCTGCACGAGCAAGACTGTGATAGTCCCCTCCAGCAACAGCGATTATATTAGAAAGGCTTGGAACCTTTGTTGGGCTTGTAACGTTGCCTCCAGCCTGCCCTGCTTGACCATGGAAATTATAACCCCAGGTATAAACCTCGTTACTCGAACTTAAAGCAAGCGTATGATAAGTACCACCCTTAGCAAGTTTTTGTAGGAAAGAGTAGTCTGACACAAGTGTTGGTTTTTTAACAACTCCTGTCACAGAGCCATTACCAAGCTGCCCCTTGTTATCGCTACCCCACGTATATAACTGCCCCTCACTAATAGCAGCAGAATAACCATAACCCGCAGTAATAGCTGTTACATTCGACAAGGGTGTATTTTTACCACGGTAAACCTGTTGCGGGGTTGCTCTAGTAGTAGTTGTTTCATCTCCAAGCTGTCCATAGCTATTATTTCCCCATGCCCACAGGGTATTATCCTGAGCAATAGCAAGACAATGAGAGTCCATTGCTATTGCCTTTATTTTTATATTCTTCTGAGCAAAATATTCAATTCTTGTTGGCCCAGTAACACTATTGTTAGAGTTATCCCCATTACCAAGTATTCCGCTTGTTGCCTTTCCAAAGGAGTAAACAGTTCCATCCTCACTAAGGGCAAGTGAATTATTATCAGCTCCTGCAACAGCTACAATTCTTGGTGCTGGTTTGGTTATCTCACCATGTTTAAAGGTTGTTACTAAGGTTGGTGCCTTTATAAGGGAATCAGCAGAAGTACCAAGCCCTAATTGACCATCATTATTACTACCCCAAGAGTAGAGTTTACCATCTTCTGTTACAGCAAAACTATGATTACCCCCTGCAGCAAGGCTTTTAAACTTTGGTAAGGAGTTCCCCAAATTATCCTTAGCAATAAGGGTTGCTTTTCTAACAGAACCACTTACTTCAGGTATTCCTAGGTACTCAGAATCTCCCCAGCCATATAACCTGCCGTCTACAAGAGCAAGACTGTGTTGGTACCCTCCAGCAAGAGTTGCATCTTCAAAAGTAAGATCCTCAAAAATAGGATCTTCAAAAAGCACCTCTGTTGGAGTTGGATTTGAAGATGAAGATGAAATTGTACCATTACCAAGCTCCCCATTGCTATTGTCACCCCATGCATAGATCTTCCCATCCGCTGCACGAGCAAGACTGTGTTGGTACCCTCCAGCAACAGCGATTATATTAGAAAGGCTTGGAACCTTTGTTGGGCGTGTAACGTTGCCTCCAGCCTGTCCTGCTTGACCATATAAATTATAACCCCAGGAATAAACCTCGTTACTCGAACTTAAAGCAAGCGTATGACATTCACCACCCTTAGCAAGTTTTTGTAGGGAAGAGTTGCCTGGTACAAGTGTTGGTTTTTTAACAACTCCTGTCACAGATCCATTACCAAGCATCCCATACTCAGCGTTACCCCACGTGTATAATTGCCCCTCACTAATAGCAGCAGAATAACCATAACCCGCAGTAATAGCTGTTACATTCGACAAGGGTATATTTTTATCACGGTAAACCTGTTGGGGGGTTGCTCTAGTAGTAGTTGTTTCATCTCCAAGCTGTCCAGAGCTATTATTTCCCCATGCCCACAGGGTATTATCCTGAGCAATAGCAAGACAATGAGATTCCATTGCTATTGCCTTTATTTTTATATTCTTCTGAGCAAAATATTCAATTCTTGTTGGCACAGAAACAGTATTGTAAGAGTTATCCCCATTACCAAGCATTCCATCTTGTGCAAGTCCAAAGGAGTAAACAGTTCCATCCTCACTAAGGGCAAGTGAATTATGCTCAGATCCTGCAACAGCTACAATTCTTGGTGCTGGTTTGGTTATCTCACCATGTTTAAAGGTTGTTACTAAGGTTGGTACCGCTATATAGTAACCAGGAATACCATTCCTTGCTTGACCAGAAATACGATCCCCTATTAGATATCCCCAAGAGTAGAGTTTACCATCTTCTGTTACAGCAAGACTATGCTCCTCCCCTGCAGCAAGGCTTTTAAACTTTGGTAAGGAGTTCCCCAAATTATCCTTAGCAATAAGGGTTGCTTTTGTAACAGAACCACTTACTTCAGGTATTCCTAGGTAGTCAGAATATCCCCAGCCATATAACCTGCCGTCTACAAGAGCAAGACTATGATGGCGCGCTCCAGCAAGAGTTGCATCTTCAAAAGTAAGATCCTCTAGTGGTGTTTTTTTATACATATTATAATCATTATTTGCAGGCACCACTTGAGAGAAGGTCTTTTTAATATAGCTTGAAGAACTTGGCTCTATATCTTTTTTTACATAAACGCCATCAACAGCAGTAAGCAATTGAGAGTTGTTAGTCGCAAGGTTTGCAATATACGAGCTATCGATATATACATCAGTAAGCTGCGTATTATCTAAAAATGCATCATCTCCAAGTGATCGTATATGACTTGCGATAACTAATTGAGAAAGCTTTTGATACCTAAAGGAATTCTTTCCAACAGCTAAGCTGCCTGTTGGGTTTGGCTCAAAGATGAGGCTTGTCAGCGTTCCTTGGTTAATGTTAGCTGTATCAAAAACAAGGTTACCAATAGAGGTAGTTCTACTGGGTATTGTTACTGAATCCAGCTTATGGAATCTAAAGGCACTATTTGAAATCTCTAAGTCTTGTATGCTGTCTTTTTCAAAAGTTAGTTCACGTAGCACTTCATTCCCCTTGCTTCCAGCAAAGGCAAAAATGCCTATAGATCTTACTCTATTTGGAATCGTTACAGCAAGCATTTTTTGAAATTGGAAAGCGTAATCGCCAATAGTTAAGGGTCTGTTATCTAGGGAATCTGATGCAAACGTAAAATTTGTAAGAGTGCCGCTTCCTTCAACAGTATTGAAAGCATATTTACCAATAGAGCTTGTCCTACTGGGGATGTCTAAACGAGTGAGTCTTTGATTTCTAAATGCATCATCTCCAATAGTTAAATCGCTTGTACCTCTTGCAACAAATGTAAGACGTGTAATTGTCCCACTATCAGAACCTGCCGCAAAGGCACTGTTTCCAATATATGTAACATTTTTACCAATCGTTACACTAGTAATATTTGTATCATTTTCAAATGCCTTAGCTTGTATTGCCACAACAGGAAGGCCCTTATACGTATCAGGAACACTAATACTTGATCCTACAACACTGCCTCTGCCTACTACATGGTAAGCAGTTTCTATCATCTCGTATTCAAGAGATTCCACTCCTGTGTAAAAATTATAATTACTATTTATTGATTCTGCATAGGGGAAAAGTCTTACGATATAACTTCTTTCACTCGGAGTTATTCCTTTTTTAACATAAACTCCCTTGCCTACAGCAGTAAACAAGTGGGAATCATTTGTTTCAATGTTAGCAATTGTAGGGCTGTCAATATATACATCAGTAAGATTTTTGTTTTCAAAAAACGCCTCTTCTCCAATTGAGGTAACCTTTTCTGGTATGGTAACAGAGGCGAGTTTTTGATACTCAAAAACTTTTTTAGCAATACTCAAATCTCTTGTGCGGTTTGGCTCAAAGGTGAGGCTTGTTAGAGTGCCATTATCTCCTATACCTCCAAAAGCAAAGTCATCAATAACTGTTGTTCTACTTGGAATAGTAACGGCTTGTAGTTTTTGGAATCGGAATGCACCTGTATCTATAGTTAAAGGTTTTATTCCATTAGGCTCAAATTCAAGTGTTGATAGAACTTCTCTTTCATAAGTACCTCTAAAAGCATATGAACCAATGCCTGTTACCCTGTTTGGAATTGTCACTGTAGTAAAATTTTGGTAAGCAAAAGCATAGCTTTTAATAGTTAAAGCCCTTGTTCCATTGCCCTCAAAAATTAAACTTGTCAGCGTCTCATTTTCAGAAAAACCCATAAAAGCATTATCGCCAATTAATATTGTCCTATTTGGAATACATAGATCACTTATTATACTGTATTTAAAAGCAGAAGTTCCAATACTCAAAGGCCTTGTGCCTCCAGAAACAAATGTAACACTTGCAATTGTACCACTCACAGATTCTCTAGCAAACGCAAAATCTCCTATATCTTCAACATTAATACCAATCGTTACACTAGTAATACTTGTATCATCACTAAAGGCTCTTTCTCTTATTGCCGTTACAGGCAAACCATTATGAGTTTCAGGAACAACAATACTTGATCCCGTAATACTTCCCCTGCCCACTACGTGATAAACATCGTTTACTAACTCATACGCAAGAGATTTTTCTGCGGTATATAAATTATAGCCAGAAATTGACTCTACTATACAAGAGAAGGCTCGTATTATATAACTTTTATCAGTCGGAGTTATTCCTTTTTTAACATAAACTCCCTTATCTACAGCAGTAAATAAATGAGAATTATTTGTTTCAAGGTTTGCAATTACAGGGCTATCAATATATACCTCTGAAAGATCTTTATTTTCATAAAAGGCATTTGTTCCAATGAAGGTAACCGTTTCTGGTATAGTAATAGAAGTAATTTTTTGATATTCAAAAACTTTGTCTTCAATACGCAAGTCTCTTGTGCGATTTGCCTCAAAGGTGAGGCTTGTTAAAGCACCATTATTAGAAGTAGTTGCAAAAGCACTAGCTGCAATAGCAGTTGTTCTATTTGGAATAATTAAATTCGTAACTTTATGAGATTTAAAAGCACTAGTTCCAATACTTAAAGCTTGCTCTCCATTAGGCTCAAAATCAAGCTTTGTAAGTACTCCGTTACCTGAAGAAGCAGAAAAAGTATTAGCTCCAATTGAGGTTACGCGAGCAGGAATGCGTAATTCCTTTATTTTCTGGTATTGAAAAGAAGCCGTACCTATAATTAGCGGTCTTACAGGGTCTATACTATCTTCAAAGTCCAGCTTCGTGATCGTTCCTCCCGTTGAAGTAACATTAAACGTATTAACTCCAATCGAGGTTGTCCGTGCAGGAATACGCAACTCTACTATTTTTTGATACTTAAAAGCACTTGATCCAATACTTAAATCATCTAATCCACCCAAAGCAAACGTAAGACTTGTAATTGTTCCTGCACTACTCGAAGTCGACTCAAAGGCAGATGTTCCAATTGTCTTAATATTTTTACCAATGTGAACACTCGTGAGGGTTTGATTACCCTTAAACGCTTCATTTTCAATTGCCGTTACAGGAATGCCATGCACTTCATCAGGTATGATAAGCTTTGTTTCAGTTGTAAGCGTTCCTATTTTTTTAACACTGAGCTCACTTGCTCCACTATGATCACTATACAAAAGCCCTTTAGCTCGTATTTTTGTCGACTTCGTAACACTTCCGATACTAAAGAGAATCTCTGTATTCCCTGAGTTAAAACCTTTTACTAAAAATTTATTGCTAGAAGTGCGTTCAACTTCAATTATTTTCTCGCCAACTATCTCAAAGCTAACGCCCTCTTCTCCTCCAGCAGGAACCGTTGCAATCGTTACTTCAACACTCTCTCCTACATTCACCTCATAAAAGTCAGTAACTTCAATCCCAGTCACCCTGCCATACAGAATATAATTACCACTTGAGGGCAATTTAGACGGAAAGTTTTTCGCAATATAGCTTTCATTGCTCACCGTTATGTTTTTCTCCACATATACCGTTTGTGATGCACTCAATAAGTGTGCATCATTATCTGTACGGTTTGAAATCTCAGTACTATCTATATATACATCAGAGAGGTTTGTGTTATTCTCAAAGGCAGATGTTCCTATTGTCTTAATATTTTTGCCAATGTGAACGCTCGTTAGGGTTTGATTACCCTTAAACGCTTCATTTTCAATTGCCGTTACAGGAATGCCATGCACTTCACCTGGCATGATAAGATTTGCTTCATTGGTAAGCGTTCCGA
>JBOFSR010000126.1:0-17562 GCA_051651645.1 Treponemataceae bacterium
TCGCGTAAAAATAATCGTTTTCACGTATATGAAGTTTGTAAAAGAAGGATGTATTGTTAATGAAATTATTCACCAAAAATAAAGTGCTTTTTGTAATCATTTTTGCTTGCATTTTTTTTGCTTGTAATTCAACACCAAAGGAAGAAAAACCTGCCCCTGAGGTAAAGCCTACAAAAAAAGAACTTTCCATTCATGAGTTGATACGCAGTGGAAATAAGGAAATTGCTCGAGAATCTTTTCAATCACGAACGGATATTAATTTACCAGATAAAGAAGGAAACACGCCCTTACATACTGCTGCTTCAATTGATGATATTGAATTGTGTGATTATTTGCTTTCTGTTGGAGCTGCGATAAATACAAAAAATAAGGCTGGAGAGACAGCAGTTTTTTTTGCAGCAAAAAATAAGGCCTTTGCGGCAATGAATTTTTTATTAGAAAAAAAGGCTGATGCGTTTATTGCGAATGCAGAGGAAAAAACGCTTTTTGATTATGCTGCAACTCAAGATGAGGCTTTTTTAGAAAGTTTTATTTCTCAGGAAGTCGGTGCATTGAAAAATCCACAAGGCGAAGTGATTGTTCATTATTTTGTCAAAGCAAAGAATTTGCCCGCTATTGATATCAGCATTCAAAAAAAGATTCCTTTATCTGTGCTTGATAAATCGCAAAGAAGTCCCCTCATGCTTGCGTATGAGGATGCAAATGATATTGCTAGCATTAAAATTGCAGGAAATTTAATTATGGGTGGAGCCGAGCCGCAACGAAAAGATTTTGCGTACTTTGAAAGTGCCGTCCGCTCAAGAAATATAAATATGCGATTTGAAAAAGCAACCACGCCCTTACATACCGCGGTTCAAAAATCTCATAGCGGTGTCGTGAAGTATTTGATTGAGAGAAACGTTCAAATTGATCCAAAGGATTTTGCAGGATCAACTCCGTTGCATATTGCGGTTCAAAATGGGAATTTGACAATCATACAAGATTTGCTGGATGCAAAGGCGGATACTAATGCGAGCGATTTAAAAGGCCGAACGCCACTTTTCTTTATATATCCTGAAGAATCACGGACAAAAACGTATGAGTTGCTTTTACAAGGTGGCTCAAATCCTAACGTGAAAGACATTGAAGGTGAAACACCCTTGCATTTTGCAACGCGGAATTTAATTGATGTAAGTGCCTTAACTATGCTCATTGATGCAGGTGCTGATTTTAATGAGCGTAATATTCGTGGCGAAACTCCGCTTGCCCTTGCCGTTGAGAAAAATCTAGTAAATCACGCTGCCTATTTTGTCGAAAAAGGCTCTGATATTCACAATGAGGATATTGTAGGATTCACTCCGATTTTAGGTGCGTACTCAACAACATTCGAAATGGTAAAGGCCGTCATTACAAAAACTAATATTACATCACGAAATCTTTTGGGGAACACACCCTTGCATATTGCGGCATTACAAGGCGTATCAAAAACCATTTTGGACTATCTGTATTCTTGTAACGCGGTAATTGATGCACGCAATGTGTACGGAAATACGCCGCTTTATATGGCTGTGCAAAACAATCATAAAGATATAGGACTTTCTCTCTTGGCAAAGGGTGCTGATATTTTTCATAATAATTCGAAGAATTATTCGCCATTGCGTCTTGCCTTTGAGCGTGGAGAGGACACAAGTGATTGGATGATCAATTCAACGGTAATCAAAGCACGAGATAATATTGGAAACTCTGCCTTGCATCATGCGGCAAATTGGCAATTTAATGATGCAGTTTCTCTTTTAATAGAACGAAAAATCACCGTTGATTTAAAAAATAGCAATGGGGAGACGGCTCTGTTTTTTGCAACCAAAGTGAATAATCCTTCAATAATTCAAATTTTGCTTGATGGAAAGGCGGATAAAAATGCCAGAGATTTACTGGGGAATACGCCGCTACACATTAGTGCCGTTTACTTGGCTGAAGCTGCGGCAAAAACCCTTCTTGAAAATGGAGCAAATATTGATGCACAAAACCTTGTGGGCAAAACGCCGTTAAGTGAAGCTGCTCGAAATGGCATAAAACCGATGATAAGTTTATTTTTGGAAAATGGTGCAAACGTAAATGCTGTTGATTCAAACGGTAAAACTGCCTTGATGGATGCCGTTGAAAATCGGATGCATGATGTGGTTATAATGCTTTTTCGTTATGGGGCAGACGGTGCTTTGCAAGATACCTACGGCAGGAGCGTTTACCATGAAGCTGTTGCTGCAAAAGATATCAAGCTGATTGAGATTATCAAAGAAAAAAACATAAACCCTTTAGCCCATGATACTTATGGAAACTCGCCTCTTTCGCTTGCAATGCAAACAAAGGATGCAAGAATTATAGATGTTGTTTTGCCAACTGACTCATCAGCAACGGATACAAACGGGAATACTCCCATTCACATCGCAATTAATGAAGACGTGGATACAATTATTTTGAAGCAAATTGTTGACAGGCGATTTCCGCTTAATCGGCGAAATAGTGCAGGTATAACGCCTCTTTTGCTAACAATTCAGAAAAACCTTGGCGATCAAGCCGTTGTTTTATTGAATGCAGGAGCAGATCCTTTTATTGCGGATAATTCGGGTAACTCGGCAGTCTCCCTTGCGATGACAAATAAATTTCCTGTCTTATTTGATATTGTGCGAACGAATCTTACAAAAACGGACAGCGTTGGTGAAACTATTTTGCATTACGCTGCTCGATATGCTGACAAGGAAACGGTTTTGCAATTGCTTTCAATGGGATTTTCACGCGATACAAAAAATATTTCAGGTGAAGTGCCAGAAGATGTTGCCCGACGATGGATGAGAGTAGATATTGCTGAAATCCTAAAGAAAACTGCGTTTTAGAAAATAAATTACTGTGTACAAAGATTTTATATTATTGCAAGATGACTCAAATCGCCGATTAGACAGAGTGCTGCGAAAATTCTTAAAAAAAATGCCGCTCAGTTTGATTTATAAAAGCTTGCGTTGCGGAAACATTAAAATTAATGGTGTAAAAAAACGCCCTGAATATTTGACGCAAGAAAATGATTGCTTGCAAATTCATGAAAGTCTTTTAAACACAGCTGCAGAAAAGCCAGAAAAAACAGAGATTTCTAAGGATTTATTCGCAAAATGGATTGTTCCTGTTTTTGAAAACGAGCATTTGCTCATAATCAATAAGCCGTATGATATTCCTGTTCACGCCTCAAAAAGCACTGATTTTTCACTTGATGACATTATAAAAAATCATTATCAAGAAAAAAATGATTCCCTTTCTTTTTCGCTTGGCCCTTTGCACCGCCTTGATCGTCAAACAACAGGATTGCTTGCTTTTTCAAAATCGCTTACTGGTGCACAATGGTTTTCTTCTGCAATCAAAAATCATCAAATTACAAAAAATTATTTGGCCTTGTTATGGGGACACTTAGAAAATGCTGCGTACTGGGAAGATTCTATTTCAAAAAAAAATACGAGTGATGGATTTTTTACGATGCAGCGTGATGAAAATGGAAGTCTTGCAAAAACGCAGATTGAGCCACTCCAGCGGGGAACAGTGCAGGGCAAAAAAATCACACTTGCAAAAATAAAAATTTTGACGGGAAAAATGCATCAAATTCGTTTTCAGTGTTCGGCACACGGTTTTCCGTTACTTGGAGACAGTGCCTATCAAGGCGTTCAATTAAATGATGAGCGGCTAACACAAAAATTATTCTTGCACGCTGCGGAAATGCACCTCCCAAAAAATGTTTTAAATCTTCCAGAAAAAATTGAATGCCCATTGCCACATGACTTTGAAACCATCCTCCCTTGCAATTTTATTAGACATAGAATACATTAAAAGAATGATTTCTTTAGTTGCCTTTTTGGGGAATATTGGTCAAAAATATGAAAAAACACGCCATAATATTGCATGGCTTTTTGCCGATTTTGTGGCAGCAAAATTATCATGGCAGGCAAAGTTTAAGGGCGTGTATTCTTGTGCAAATATTGAATCTCGCACTGATCAGCAAAATGTTTATTTTATAAAACCCCATACTTTTATGAACCTTTCTGGGCAAAGCATAAGCGAAATCGCCTCTTTTTATAAAATTGAACCATCGCAAATTCTTGTTATTCACGATGAACTAGAGTTGCCCCTTGGAACGGTGAGCCTGAAGTGGAGTGGCGGGCTTGGCGGTCACAATGGACTTCGTTCGATGAATCAATGCTTTGGAACGCCAGATTTTTGGCGTCTACGGCTGGGCATCGGCCGCCCAACGCACACAGATATTGCAGGCCACGTTTTGTCGGATTTTACCCCTGATGAAAATATTATCCTCGATCAGACTTTTTCTCAGCTTGACTCATTTTTTTCCACCCTGCTTTCTACCGATCCAAAGACGCTTTTGAATGACTGGAAGAAAAAAAATCTTGTTCAGCTCTAAGTATTCGTGGGCATTATGTATATGATTTGAAAGCTTGTTTTTTTAAACTTTTAAGTCATATTTTAAATTGCTATTTTTCGCCTTTGATTAAAACCCCAAAGAAAAAAGGAACGCCCAGAAGGGCTGTAATAATGCCGATTGGTAATTCAGCTGGAGCAAGAAGTGTTTTTGCAAAGATATCTGAAAAAAGCAAAAGAACGCTACCAATATACATGCTTGTCCAAATCAGCTGATTGTGCGAAACGCTAAAAAGCCTGCGAGCAATGTGAGGAGATATTAGTCCGACAAACCCAATTGTTCCTGCAATACAGACAGCTCCTGCGGTGGCAAAAGCTCCTGCTATGATGATTAAGGGGCGATAAAATTTAATATTAAGACCAAGGCTCAAAGCACTTTCTTCACCAAAAGCAAGAATATCAAGCGGATAGCGGACAAAATAAAATAATACCATCGAGATGACAAAAAAAGGGATTAAAATTTTTAAACTGGCACTATCAATGGCGGCAAAACTTCCCAATGTCCATAAATAAATTTTATGTAAACTATTGTTATTTTTGATAATTAAGAGGGCTGTGATTGCAGAAAAAAGAGAGCTTAAAGCAATTCCACAGAGCAAAAGAGTTGTCGATTCGCTTAAAAATCGATGTTTTGAAAAACGACTTGTTACTACGCCAACAAAATATGCAGCACAAACGGCAAAAATCGCTCCTAAAAAAGAGAACGCATAATAAAAAGGAATGCCCAAAATAATTGAAATCAGTGTCCCTAGCGTTGCCCCAGAAGAAACGCCCATCAGCGACGAATCAGCAAGGGCATTTCGAAAAAATCCCTGAAAAACACAGCCAGAACCCGCAAGTAAAGCACCTGTAAGCATAACAGTGATTGTTCGGGGAAAGCGAAGGTGCCAAATCAGCAGCGAGGTAAAATTATCATAGTTTGAAAACTGAATAAAATCAACAAAAGCAATTTTTTCCGCACCAAAAAAAAGTGATGCAAAAATAAGCCCGCATGCAATGAAGATTGCACTAATGATTTTAACAGGAGAATTCATCTATTCTTTGGTAAAAGGATTTTCAATTATTGACAAACCAAGCGAATTTGCGTAATTGCGAGCATTTTGTGCATTTTTTATAATATCAGCAGGAATATGAGCGTCAGAGTTGCAAATAATTTTTGCTCCCTTTTCTTTAGCCATCAACCAAAAGTCATCCACAGGGTATTGATATCGCAAGCCTTTAGGAGTTTCAATTTTTTGGCGTGCAAGCCCTAAGCCATTAATCTCAAGAGGCACATTACACTCAACGGCAGCATCGATAATCGCACTAAAACATGTTTCAATTTCTTTTGACCATTCAGGACGTTCAGCCATTGGCAAATCAGGATGTGCTAAAAACGCATACAAGCCCGTTTGCAAACCACGAATCGTCAAGTTTGTATATTCAATAATCTTTTTTTTATCAGTCACATGAACTATATACGTATATTCATTGGATTGTTCATCCCAAACCCAATGCGAACCATAGGCTAAATAATCAGCCCCCAACTCGCCAAGCAAAAAATCGCGATACCAGTTTTCATATTCAGGAGCATACTCGGCTTCAAAGCCTGCATAGACAGGAAACTTAACTAGTTTTGCAGCCTTTCCGATTGCATCAATATAACCTTTTGCTTCCTGTACCGTCATACGAACAGATTTCCATGTTTCGTCAGGATAGGGGCAGTGATCAGAAAAGCCTAATGCAGAGCAATCATCTTTAACTGCTTGAGCAATCATATCTTGAACAGAACCGTGAGCATGTCGACACAAATGAGTGTGCGTGTGAAAGTTAGAAATTCCCATACCAAAATTGTATGATTTTTTGCAATTTTGTAAAGGCTTTTTAAGAAAAAAAACTAAAAAAAATTGTTTAGAGGCTATCTTTAAAACTCAGATTTTTAAAATTTTGATAATAAATCACATTCTTAATACATTTTCAGTTTTCAAAATTTTTATTAGATTTATGTTATCTTGTAAGCAACTAACTTGTGAATGAAGAATACCTTTCACTAACGAGCTAGCTTGACGGTGAATATAAAAATAGATATAATTATTTAAGTTAACCTTAATACTGTTTTAATATATTTTTTGGCGTTTGCTTGTATATTTAGTTTATCAGACTATCTAAGAGTTATTATAACTCTTACAGAACGCGGAGGTTCAAAATGAAAAAGCTTTTAATTACACTTGTAGTAATTGGAATGGTTGGATTTACATTTGCCCAAACCAGTGGCAATAGTCAACAAGGCAGCCAAGATGATGGCTATTATTCTTGTTGTGATGGAAGTTATCACACAGGAGCAAATAATGGTCGACGTCATATGCGTGGACGCCATATGTACGGAAACCAAAGCAACTAGGTTTTAAAAAGCATTCTTTATAAGAATGCTTTTTTTAATCTAAAGATGAGGAAATGAAATGAAAAAAATTCTAGTGATGGTCATGATTATTGGAGTGGTAGGTTTAATCTTTGCTCAAAAACAAAACAGTTGTACAAAAAGCAAGGGTAGAAAGGGTGCAGGAAAAGTTGGAGAGGTTTCTGTTGTTAATACTAAAGAGAACTCGATTACATTTATTGACTTTAATAAAGATTCTATAGCGATTGTTGTCAGTCCAAAAACTCAGATCATTGATATCACAAATATTGCTGCACTAGATAAAAAAATCAAGGGATCCCCAAATAAAGAAAAACAGCGAAAAATAAGACAAGAAAGAAAAGCGATGCCTAAAAATATAATTTCATTGGAAGAAATACACGTTGGTGATTGCATTTTTGTAGTCTATGAGAATAATGAAACTTCAAATCGTGATGTGCTTGAAATAAAGGTAATAAAAAAGCAAGTTCCCTCTGAATAGTTTGCTTGATCTTTTTTAGTAACGTTACCTTGCAATAAAGTACCAGTTTGGCATCCATTGTAAATATTTTGTAACATACGTTTTTTCTACGGGTTTTCCTGATAAAACGGGATAAAATGCTCCAAAGAGCAAGAGACAAAGGCTTACATACATAATAGTCAACGGACGGCATAGTTTTTTTGTTCGC
The DNA here is from genome assembly GCA_051651645.1 of Treponemataceae bacterium. Lineage (GTDB taxonomy): Bacteria > Spirochaetota > Spirochaetia > Treponematales > Treponemataceae > JBOFSR01. The sequence goes on from JBOFSR010000126.1 coordinate 7,513, forward strand.
AAAGAAAATGGAATATAGGCAATAGTTAGAACAAGAAAAGGAATCACGGGGAAGTAGTGATAGATAAACGTAATTCGTTTAATAAGTATCCATGGTAAATATTGAGATAAAATAGCAATGATAAAAAAGCCCGCAAGAGAGTCTTTATCCTTCAATGCAAGAAAAATCATACATAAAAAAGCAGGAATCCCAATCCACCAAATGAGGGGATTACCAAACGATGTTATGCCCTCACCATGCGTTGCTGAAATTCCATTTGAGTAATACCACATTGGAGTTATCATTAAAGGCCATTGGTACCAGCGAGAAGCAAAGGGGTGTTCTGCTATGATGCTTGAGTGGTATGAAAGCATTACTTTTTGGCTGGCAATCATTTTTTCGATAAGATTTTGATTGTATCCGTTTTCTACATGAATATAGGAAAGCGTATAAATTATAAATGGAATAATTATAAAAAAACCGATACACGCAATAAGTGTAAGTGCGGTATTTGGAATAAAGGTATCAAGAATACATCGATATTCTGGCTGATTTTTATATTTCTGTGGTTTATCAGAGGCATCTTTGTATTCTCTATAACGTTTGAATATTTGAGCAAAAAAGAGTATTGCAATTCCTAATCCTGCATAAATTCCTGTTAGCTTTACTGCAGTGGCTAAGCCAAACATTATTCCGCTTGCACAAAGGGGAATAAGTGTTTTTCGCAATTTTGTAGTATAAAAACTCATTTGAGTGTAAATGTACATAAAAAAATACATTCCAAGTATAAAAAACATAGCAAACGTATCAAGCGTTGCAATTCGTGATTGTACAAACGGCATAAAATCAGCAAAAAAGAGAAGCGAAGAAATCACAGCAAAAAAGCTTGAATCAAATATTTTTTTTGCAAATACATAGATAAGATATAAAGATGCAATGCCAAACAAGGCACTCATAAATCGCCATCCAAAGGGATTTACACCAAAAATTTTCATGCCCCACATAATTAGTATTTTTCCTAGTGGTGGATGTGTGCTTTCATAGGTAATTAATCCATTGTCAAACTCGTAAGCCGTGCGTGCATAATAAATCTCATCAAAGTATGTGCCTGTTCTAAATGTTGCATTTGCATCATACATAAGCGGCTCGTCAAAGAGAGAGGGATAATCTTTTGCATTAGAAGGAGCGACTTGTAATCCATTTTCATCAATAAAAACAATTTCATTAAGGACATTTTTGTCTGACAACGACTGAATTTTAATTGATTGAACTTTTTTGTCAACTAAAATATGTTCCCATTTGAAAACAGATTTTAGCGTAAAGGGTGTGCTAGACGAACTAAGGTTTATCCATCCTCCATTTTGATTTTCTTTATAACTAATTAAAACATTTCTGTTTTCGTTGTTTCCTAGATAAAAACTAAGAAAGCTCAATTTGACGCTTTTATTAAAATTGCATTCAATTGTTTCATTTGTATTTAGCGTGGTCGTTGTTTGTGGAGCAAATTTGTAGCCAATGTCATGAAATACCACGCAGCTGTATAAAAGAACAATAATGCTTAAAAAAATATAGTCAGTTTTTGTCATTAATCGTTTTTCTATTTTGCGGATTGAGTTGTCATTAAAAGCGTTTATGGCCTTTCTGAATTTTGGCACGTGTCTTTTTAAGGGTGAAACGCGTATAACAGTAAAAATAAAAAAACAAAATACAAGCACCGTAGCACCTGAAATAATTCTTGAAGGAATGTCCTGCCAATTAAAATTTCCAGAATCATAAAAGAATAAAACATGTGCCGTATTATAAAAATGTACTATAGAAAATGCGATGTATGAAAAAAATAATTCCTTTTTTGGAGAATAAATAAAAGTAAAAAGTAATAAAATCAAAGCTGGAAATAAATAGCGTTCATGCATTCGTACTGAAAACAAAAAAATGCCAATAATAATCTGTGCGGCTACAAGAAAGTTTTTCGCCAGAGTGTTTCTATTCAAATAATACATAATACTGCTGATCAGCATTGTAAGTACAATTGAGGCATAACCCCATTTCTCATAGGTTATTTTCAAAAAAGTTCCTGATTGCGAATGCCAATTCAGCCCAAAAAGAGTCCAAATATTATACGCATTAACGCTCGCTTTTCCGTATGAGGCAATTGTTGACAAATATTGCATTACAACCTTATGGATTCCAAAGGGTAGGGCAAAGGCTATAAAGGTAAGAGCTCCAAGATAGCACCAAAAGAAAATTTTAATAAACGCTGTTGCGGCACGTCGTTTAGAAAAGCATCCTTTTTGGTTTGAGTATATTGTAAATACGTCAATTAAAGAAAAAATTAAAACAGGCGTGAAAATAAGTGTTTGTGGTTTGATTAAAACTCCAACGGTGTAAAAAAGAATTGCGTTAAGGTGCTTTTTTTCTGTTAAGGCATAGCACATTAAAATAACAAAAAGCGTAAAAACACTATCAACTTGTGCCCAAATTGTTGAGTTAAGGACGATTACAGGATTGAAAATATAGGAAATTGCAAGCATAAATGCAGCAAAAGAATTTAATTTTTTTTGTGCAACTTGGTAAATAAAATACCCTGTAAAAATATCACACAGTATGGCAGGTAATTTTATGACCAGCACGCACGCAATGGATTGATACGGAATTTGAAAAAATGTAATTATTTTGCCAATACAAAAAAGGATATACATGTATCCTGGTGGATAGTCCGTAAAGGCATTAGAATCATAAAAATTAGCAAAACCAACGCGAGAAACACGACTTGCCCAACCAAAAAAACTTGCAAAATCACTTGTGTGTCCCGTGTATAGTAGTGCAATAATTAAGCGAGTAAGAAAACTTAACAACAAAAAAATAATAATTGTTTGTGTGTCAAAAAAGAATTTTGCAGGACTTTTTAGCTTTTCAGGACAAGCAAAGCCTTTGTAAATTAAAATACTTGTACATAAAAATAAGGCAGCAAAAAAATGAATATAAATCATTATTCCTCATAATAAAAGCATGATTTTTGATAAACAAGTAGTAAGATTGACTTTTTTATCTTTTTCCGTATACTCGAAAACTGTATGAAAAAAAATAAAAAAAATCAAGTTGCTTCAACAATATTTATTTGGCTGATATTTACACTTATCCTAACTCTATCCTTTTTATTCAATATTGGCAAGATTAAAAAAGTGCTTGATGAAACAAAATTTGTTGAAACTGTTTTTGGCATTCCGCAATCGATTACACAGTCTCCGCAAATCGCTAAAGTTGATGCAGTGCCACAGGTTATTCAGAATGCTGAGGTTGATCTTAATCTGGTAGCACCTACGCAAATTGATCAAACAGATTTAACCGTTGTAGCACCAGAAGAAGCTGAGCCGCAGCCGATTCCAGAATTGGATATTATTGACGTTGCAACGATAGTCAATACCGAAAAGGTGAATCCTTCAACAACACGAACACAGATGTCCAAGCTTTATTTTGTTATGATTGAAGGAGATGGCAAGCTCATTCGTAAAGAAATCACTCGCCTTACTGCCTACAGTGATTTACCGCTCAAAGAAACAATTTCCAGTTTACTAAAGGGGCCTGATATTGAAGACGTGGAAAAGGGCTTTATCTCGCTTATTCCAGCTGGCTCTACTTTGCTTGATGCTCGTGTTCAAAATAAAACGGCTGTCCTTGATTTTAATGATGAGTTTCAATTTAATAACTATGGAGTTGATGGATATTTAGGTCAGCTCATGCAAGTTGTTTTTACCGCAACAGAATTTTCTTCTATAGATAATGTGCAAATTTTAATTGAAGGAGAAAAGCAAGATTATCTTGGTGGCGAAGGTGTTTGGATTGGAACGCCGCTTTCACGAATGAGTTTTAAATAGATTTTTTAATTTGTGCGATAGCTTTTTCTAATTGAGTTAAATGCGTAGCGATTGATTTTTGTAACTCGTCATAAATAATAGATGATTTTTCAATTGCGTCACAAGGATTTTTTAATAAAACCGCAAGCTGCTTCTCTGTTGGAAATACGAGGGAGGCAAGATCCTTTCCTTTACACGCTAAAATAGCAGAATCGATTTTTTCTAACGATAATAAAATTTCATTTTTGCGATTAAGCGTTTTTTTATCACTGTTTCGATTTTCAAGGTGTTTGTATTCATCAATCAACAAGCAGCCTTTTTGTACCACAAAATCAATTTCTTGTAAGGCATTTTTTGCACTGACAACAGTCGCAAGAAATGCCGTTTTGGAATGAACAATATTTTTTGTCTGAATAAAATCCTCTATTTGTTGTTGATTTTCAGGAAAATCTAAAAGGTATTCTATTGTAGTAGTTTTTATTCCCTTAATTTTTAAGCTTTTTGCCGAAAGACTAAACATGTTTACGGCAGGATAATTGGCAACCTTGCTTTCAAACCACCATGCATACAGCGACATTCGAGCGTCCGTTAGAATGGGATTTCCGTTATAGTCCTCGCTAAAAAATGCATTTGCCTCATACAAGGAGCGTGCAGAATTATTTTCAGCGGGAAGTAATCGATTTGAGGTAAGGTGTATTCGCTCTTCAAAGGTGCTTCCTTTGTAATGCGTTTTGTTTTCAGGGAAGCCTAAGTCAAGTCCGAGTAAAAAAATGGTTGTGCTGCCAATAAAACGTGCAAAATCCCACGCTGTCGTTGCAACAGATCCGCCAGCACCAATTTCTCCATACTGACCAATGTGATTTTCAATAAATTTTCCGAGTGGATACAAGGAGCTACAAAGAATAATTTCTTTGCATGGAAATTGAAAAACCGCAGGATAGGTAGCGAGTTCTGTTATCAAAATACTTGACTTTGCACTGAGTCCCATTAGGTGGCAATAATTCCAGTACTGCGGATCAGAAACAACAATAAAATGTGGCTCCGTGCCAGTTTTCAATACGGCTTTTAAGGCTGTGTCAACACAAACAATAATGCATCGGTTTTTAATTTCTGGCAAAAAAGGTAAGTAATCATCAAGTGTTGGCCCTGCTGCAATAACACAAACAGGCAACGATGTTTTTTTTTCATAGCGAGCAATTCCGCCGCAATTAATTGCATGCTCAAGGTTTTTACACGTATTATTCAGCCAAAGCCCAGAAAACTTTTCAAGCGTGCTTTCATTAATTGATTTTTTTTGCATATTTCTCGTAATGAGATTGTCAAGCTGCATAAAATATTCTTCGCTGTGTTGCATTTGATTTTTTTCTTTGAAACAAATGCAATCCTGTAATCCGATTTTTTCTAAAATTGAAATTACCGTTGGCTGAGGAGCGTTTACAAAGAGAATACATACTGCGTGATTTAATATGCTCGAAAAATCAAAATAAGCGAGAGCCGCAAGAAAAAAATCCATACTAGGCTCAATGACAACAAGTTTTTTTTGTGGATAAAGGCTCACAAATTCATGGACGGCATATCCTAATCCCATTGAAAAAAATACACCACATGAAAAATCCTTGTTATTGGTAATTTGCATTAATTTTTTTGCTTCTTTTTGGGGATCATACATTGAGTGCAGTGCTCGCCCCTTATGCGTTATTGTTTTGCATCCAGACTTTGCTTCTTTAATTTCAAGTTGATTTGTATTCATAAGCTGCGGAATAAGCTCATCCTCGGCAAGGCTTTCATAGTTTGCCGAAAGCTGCTCAAAAAGTTCTGGAAATCGCTGTGCAAAAAGATCGATATTATTCTGAAAGATGGACTTCAATGGTCATGTTCTCCTGTATAGGCGTTCCCGCTGGAGGATTTTGGCTTGTAACCCAACCGCTACCGTTAATAATTATTTTAAAGTTTTCGCGATTCATCAGGGGAGCCAGTTGTCTTTTTGAGTATCCATGTAGATTTGGCACGGTATTTTTCACCTGCGGAATTTTCATTTTTGGAATACTGATTGCTCCGCTATGCGTAACGCGTGTTGCACTGTCACGGCTAAGCCCCATGTGATCAATAATGATATTTGCTGCCTTTTGAATAACGGGAGCAACAATTCGTCCTGCGTATGTCTCGCCCTGAGCTTTTGTAATAACAATGTATAAAACAATTTGAGGATTATCAACAGGAAAAACTGCAACAACATTTGAGATAAAATCTGTAGTGCTGTAGCCACCTTTTTCAGCCATTTGGGCAGTTCCCGTTTTTACTCCAACAGAGACATCTTTAATGGAAGCCCTAAATCCCGTGCCATAGCGTGCGGTAGACTCCATGCAGCTTAAAATATAGCGTGCAGATTGCTCTGATAAAATAGCTTCTTTTTCCTTTGGAGTGAATTGATACGTGGGATTGCCATCTTTGTCAAGAATTTTTGAAATAAGTGTAAGCTGCAAGGGTTTGCCTTTGTTCGCAATTGCGGTTGTAGCTTCAACCATTTGTAAAGCTGAGACACTAATTTCTTGACCAATTGAAATTGTTGGCTTAGATCGAGTTGACCAAAACTTATTGGAAGTTGTTTTTACCGAACCTCGTGTTTCCCCTGGAAGCTCAATCCCTGTTTTTGCACCAAAACCGAATTGTCGTAAACGATTCAAAAAATACTCAGAATCAAACAAGGCACTCATTTGAGCCAGTGCATCATTGCAAGAATATTGCAATGCCTCTCGGGGAGTTATCCATCCATGCCGACCTAAGCAGGTAATTCGTGCATGATCGCCATTACGAGAGCGAATTTCATAGACTCCATCGCATTCAAAAACATCATTTTGCTTGACAAGGCCAGAATCAATAAATGTTGCTACGGAAAAAATCTTAAATACAGAGCCAGGCTCGTAGGCGTACATGGCAGGGCGGTCAATGCGTTCTTCTTCCCGTGATGACGGATAAAAATTCAAATTAGCAGAGGGAAAACTAATGTACGAAAGGATTTCTCCTGTTTGGGCATTAGCCGCAACCATCATGAGGCTTTCGGCCTGCGTTTCTTCCATGACCTCTTGGGACACTTGTTCAAGCTTGTATTGCAGGTTTGAGTCAATTGTTAAAACAACGCTTTCTCCATACATATCACTATTTTTTGTAATGACTTTTGGCTCGAGGACGCTTTGCAAAGAATATTCAATTCCAGATAAACCTTGTCCGCTATCTCCCATAAAACCAATTACTTGAGAGGCAAGGCTATTTTCAGGATAAATTCGAGAAACAGCTTTTTCAAGGCGAATACCGCGTAATTTGTGTGCAGAAATTGCAGAGCGAATATCATCATGCTCGCCCTGATTGATCTTTTTTTTGAGATATAGAAAATCTGTTTGGGAGCGATTAATTTGGTCAACGATTTTTTGAGACTCAATTCCCATAATGGGGGACAAAATATCTGCAGTTTTTTGCAAATCGTTAATTGCAGACGGGGTGATTGAAACATTGTATACCGTTGTTTGGATTGCTAAAAAATTGCCATTACGGTCAAATATGGCACCACGCTCTTTAATATTTGTGGGGGCTACACTTTTGTATGTTGGGCGGAAAAGCAATGCCGCATACGAGGCAAGTAAGGCAAGAATTGCAATAGAGCAAATGATTATAAAGGTAAAAATTCTACCTTTGGAGTAAAAATTATTCATAGCAAACCACTACGGCAAAGCTATGGCTCAACTGATATATACTTTGAAATAGATAGTTTTCATGATTTTTCAGTTTTTGTATGCATAAAAATAAAGCTCTATTCACAGTTCTTTTAATCTATCACAAAGAATGAAAATTTGCAATACTTAAATACTTGGAGGACGGATTAAGGTTTGATTTGATTTAACTCAACTTAGGCAGTGCTGTTAAAAATCCTTTTTTTGTAACAAAGGCGGAGGAAACATCTACGGCTTTGGAAATAATTTCTTCTACGGGTAGCTTTTTTTGTAAATAATGCAAAAAAATGGCATGGAAAACATCGCCTGCTCCATTTGTGTCAATCGCCTTTACTGTATCAGCTGGCACATGAGTCAAATCTTGCTTTTCGAATGTGCTCCAATAAACGCCGTTGCTTCCCTTTGTTATAATAATTATTGAAAAATTTGATGTGTCGTACAGAAAATTGATTATTTCTTGTTCACTTTGATGGTCACTAATCATATAAGTGATAAAATCTTCAGAACAAATTAAAATATCATTTTTTGCAACTATTGCATGGTTGTTACGATAATGCTCTCGACGCTCCCAGTCCCAAAGAATTGGGGTATCCATGTATTTTTTACGAAGCTGTGTTGTGTATTCAGGAAAGCGACCATCTGAGTAAATCCACTGCGGCTGCTCGGTGGAGTTTATTGATGAAAACAAGTGGTTTTCTTTGTAGTTTAAAATAGTTCGCGTTGCCTTGCGCGTATCATTAATTACCACGCTTACCGATGTTTGTAACGGCGGATCTGCTTGCTCAAGCACGGTTATGCCTAAAGATTTTAGCTCCTCTTTAATTTTGGAGCCAAAAATATCTGAGCCTATTTGCCCAAGAAATGAAACTTTGTTGCCATAGTATGAAAGAACTGAGGCAACATTAGCTCCATTACCGCCTACTGCTATTTGAAAATTTTGAGCTTGATTTTTTTTGTTTTCTTCAATAGCAGTATTTGTTTCAAAAATTAAATCAACAACTGCATTTCCAATGCAAATAATCATTAATCTTCATTAAAATTAATAGGCGTATTGCGGTTTTTGCTGAATATCGAAATAACTACCGTAAGCACCATAAGAGTGAGTACAATAATTGCACCGTATATTCCTAAAAATCCGACGGCCTTTCCAATGACTAGCCCTAAAACGGCAAAGTCAAAATCGCCAAAGGTTGTATTTTCAAAGCCAAGATTTCCAAGCACGCCAATCAGTAAGGCTGGCAGAATTGTAATGGCGATTCCTTGTATAAAAGCTCCAATAACAGCACCTTTTCTTCCGCCTGTAGCATTTCCGTAAATTCCTGCAGTCGCACCGCAAAAAAAGTGAGGAACCATTCCAGGTATAATAAAGATTCCAAGCGACATTCCAACAAGGAACATTCCGAGTATACCACCTAAAAGGCTGCTAATAAAGCCGATTACAACCGCTGTTGGAGCATAAGGGAAAAAGACTGCACAGTCAACAGCTGGGATAGCATTTGGAATTATTTTTTGTGAAACACCCTTAAAAGCTGGAAGCAATTCGGCTAAAATCATGCGAACACCACTGTAAACAACGGTTACACCAACAGCAAACAAGAAGGCTGTCATTATAGAAAAAACAATAAAATTTTGTCCGTTAGATAAATTTGCTTCAACATAGGTTTGACCTGCTGCAATTGCGGCAATTAAATAGAAAACAAGCATGATTAAAGCCGTAGAGATTGTTGTATCTCGAAGAAAAGACCATGATTCAGGCAACTCATTTTTTTCAGTGCTGTCTTCAGCGGATCCTACCTTTGAGCCAATCCATGCGGATAAATAATAGCCCAAGCTTCCAAAGTGCCCTAATGCAATTCCGTCATTTTCGGTTACTTTGCTTGTATATTTTTGACCGATTGCAGGAGATATTGCACTCCACAAGCCAAGAATTCCTGCTCCCACGGCGATTAATGGAATACCAGCAAGGCCACCTGCAGCTAACACCGCTGATAACAAGGCTGTCATAAAAAAGCTATGATGTCCTGTAAGGAAAACATACTTGTAGCGAGTAAATCGGGCGACTAGAATATTTACAATATAGCCAAAAAACAAGATATACAGTGTTTCAATTCCCAAAACTTTTTGTGCAATAGAAACGATTGCTTCGTTATTTGGTGCAACTCCCTTGATGTTAAATCCTACTTCAACCATTTGTCCAAGTGGAGCAAGGTTATTAACAATAATTCCAGCACCCGCGTTAAGCATCAAAAAACCAATCATTGGTTTAAGAAAACCCATAAAAATTTCATGCGGCTTTTTCTTTAATGCTATGTATCCCGCCATTGCAATAAAACCAACCAAAAAAGCTGGCTCTCGTAAAATATCATTTATAATGACTTTTGATAATGATTCAAACATTATTTTCCTCCTAGTTTGTTGAGAGTTTCTAAAATATCTTCTCTTATTTTGCGCTCACTCACATAGCTACGAATAAGAGCCACATTTTTGCAGTT
>JBOFSR010000127.1:0-11738 GCA_051651645.1 Treponemataceae bacterium
AACTTGGGTTAGTGTTGCAACAGGTTTTAAAAAAACAGTTGCACTGGGTGATGATGGTAATATGTATTATTCAGGACAGAACTCTTCTACTACCCTTACAAAGGTAGCCTTACCTAAGGGGTCAAAGACGTGGAAAAAGGTTACAGCAACTTATGGCTATTTTGGGGGGATAGATAACAGAGGTATTGCATACATTAATGAAACAAATCCTAAGGCGAGCTTTACTAAAATTGATCCGCCAAAGGGACAAACATGGGAATGCTTTAGAATGACGCATGATCATGCTCATTATCTTATAACTAATACAGGGGATTTATATTACATAAAGGGTAAAAGTTCTAATAAACAACGACTTCACTTTGGTTATAAGTGGAAGGTTGCCACTGCTAATAATAATGGAGCTTTTGGTATAACGACGAATAATAAACTGTATACATGGAATAAGAATAACACTGGTGATCCTACGCAAATTAGCGTTAGTGGTAGTAATGGGTTTATTGATGTAAGTGGTGTGTATAATGCTCAACAAGCACTGAGCATAGAAGGAGATCTTTATACCTGGGGTGAAGATAATGCTTATGGTAAACTTGGACACGGTACTAGTGTGACGAAGCTTACTTCACCGACAAAGATAGCCTTTGCTGATAACATGAGCTATCACTATATATCAGTGGGGCATTATCACATGGTTGCCCTTTCTACAAGAAATAAGATTTCTGCATGGGGTAATCAATCTGGTGGGCTTGGTAATGGTATGAGTCAGTCTTATGTACCAATAGAAGTTGCTAGACCTACGTCTCGCTTTTCTCGCATGATCTTTTCTATAAAAGATTTCTTTACCCCAAAACAAAACAGGCAACACTCACATGACGAGTATGACTCACACGGCGAGTTCGTGCTTGATGAACGCGGAGAGCCAGTTCTTGCAGAGTAAGCTCTATAAGAGCCAGCTCTATAAGAGCCAGCTCGTTAAGGCACTATAGTGCTAAAAAGACAGCCAAACGGCTGTCTTTTTTTATCAGCACCGCTACACCGCAGCACCGCAACGTAACTGCCAGCCTTACTATCTGAGACCCCTCAGCTTTACTATCTGAGACCCCTCAGCCTTACTAGCTGATACCCCTCAGCCTTACTAGCTGAGACCCTTCAGCCTTACTAGCTGAGACCCCTCAGCCTTACTATCTGATACCCCTCAGCCTTGCTATCTGATACCCCTCAGCTTTACTAGCTGAGACCCCTCAGCTTTACTATCTGAGACCCCTCAGCTTTACTAGTTGAGACCCCTCAGCTTTACTAGCTTGGATGTCCCCCCATTACTATCTTGGACGTCCCCCCATTACTAGTATAGACGTGCTTACATTACTAGTATAGACATGCTTACTTTACTAGTATGGACGTGCTTACTTTACTAGTATAGACATGCTTACATTACTAGTGCTATAAACAAATCACTAGAGGTGTATCTAGTACTCCACTAGTGGTACTCGTGTGCGTTAGGGATTGCAGTGGTATACTTTTTATCTTGCTGACATAAGATAAAAAGATACAAACGGAAAGCCCGACGGTTTGTAAAACCGTAACGCCCAAAGAAAAAGAGGTTTCTCTGTGGTGGTAGGCTGTTCGCTTATCAATTGGTGTGATTTATCCTATAGAACAACTTGATTTTTTTTACCTTTTTAGCGATGATAGAGCATGGAAAAAACAAAACGGCTGTATGCAATTCGTGGGGCAACGTGTGTAAAGGACACTGCCTCGTCAATTAAAAAAAATGTGGTTGATTTATATGAGCAAATTCTTGCCTACAATTCGTTTAGTGAAGCTGATATTGTTTCCATTCAGTTTACGATGACAGGCGATTTACATGCTCTCAATCCTGCAACGGCTTTACGTAAGGGTGGGTATGCCTCAAGCACTCCCTTGTTTTGTGCTCTTGAGCCGCCTGTTGAAAACTCTCTTGCGTGTACTATTCGCATAATGATTACAGTATATATGGAAAATCCTCCCGTGCATCAGTATTGTCACGGTGCGCAAGTGTTACGCAAAGATTTTGTTAGTGCTTGCTCTGAGAAAAAGAAGTGTGTTTGGCAGGTAACGAGGGAATATGCGGGCATTGCTGAAGCGGGGGGAGTTAAAAATGTTGCACGCTCTCTTGCTGAGGGTTTGCACAGTGAAGGGCTTTCTATAACAACGTTTATGCCGTTGTATGGCTGTACTTCTTTTGATGAGATTTCTGTTGAGAAGACGGGTTTGAGTGCAACAATTATGTGCGCTAAAATACCGTATGTAATCACGTATAAAAAAGCTTTTTGTAATGGTATTCCTATAATCTTTGTTGACAGTCCGTGTTTTAGCGAAAAAAAAGCGGTGTATACTTATACGGCACAAGATGAAAACGAGAATCCTTTGCACAAAAGGTCTACGGGTCATACCGATGCTAATACGCTTAATATTCTTTTACAAAAGGCGGTGTTAGTCTATGCGCAATTGACGCAAAAGCCGCCACATATTATTCACTGTCAGGATGCTCATACGGCATTACTGCCAACGCTTGCAAAAACTGAGGCGTATCACTCCTTATTTGAAAAGACGGTGTTTGTTGTTAGTATTCATAATGCGGGGGACGGCTATCGCCAGCAAATCCCAACGCTTGAGAGTGCTTGCTTACTCACTGATTTGCCGCCCTCTGTGTTGCACCGTGGGGAAAACCATGCAGGGGCTATTGAGCCGTTTTTGATGGCAGCACAAAGCGATGCCCTGTTATCGACGGTCTCGCCATGGTATGCTAAGGAATTGCTGACCTATCATGATGAGTTTTCAGAACATCTTTGCTCGGTGTTAGCAAAGCATAACCATCACATTACTGGCATAACGAATGGCATTGATTTTGACAACTATGACCCAACTGATACGCAAAAAAGCTTGCTCTTTGCTCCCTTTAATCCTAAAACAGGCGACCTTCAAGGAAAGTATGACGCTCGAAAGGCTTTTTTTGATACGCTTACGCATAATCCTTCTGCCATTGAAAAGCAGGGGCTTACTATCTTTGGCTCGATTAATCCGACAAAACAGAGTGTATACTTTGGCTATCAAGGTAGAATTGCCTTGCAAAAGGGGCTTGATGTTTTTGCACAGGCTGCACGGATTGTTTTAGATAAGACGGATGATACCTGCTTTGTGTTGCTAGGGCAAGGAGACCCTGCCTTGGAGGCCTTGCACATTGAGCTTGCCCGCCACTATGAGGGACGCTATCTTTTTTTACAAGGATATGAGAGATCCCTTGCTCGCCAATGCGTTGCCTTAAATGACTTTTTAGTTTTGCCCAGCTATTTTGAGCCGTGTGGCTTAGAGGATTTTATTGCACAAATCTTTGGAACAGTCCCTATTGCTCATGCTGTCGGTGGCTTACAAAAAATCATACCCCATAAAACAGGGTTTTTATACACGGGTAATACCAAGGAACATTTGAGTAGTGCCTTGCTTGAAGCGGTTGACTTTAAGCAAAAGCATTACAAAAAGCTTACCTCGATGATAGCGTATGCTGCCCAATATATTGAAAAAAACTATTCGTGGCGCAGTGCAACCAAAGAATACATTAAGCTTTACAAAGGCTTGTAAGAAAACACGCGGATTGTACCAAAGGAGAGCGTATGGACATGGCAAAAAAAGTGTCTGTAATTGGCCACAGAAATCCTGACACTGATTCCGTCGTTTCTGCTGCAAGTCTTGCGTATTTGCGAAGGGCTTTGGGCTTTACTAATTACACGGCAGCACGGGCGGGTAAAATCAATCCCCAAACAGAATATATTTTTAATCGCTTTAAGGTTCCCATTCCTGAGTATGTGCCAGATTTAATTCCAAAGGTTGGCTACTTCATGGGTGGGAGGTGTGATTTTGTTGAATCAAGTACGTCTTTGTGGAATGCCATTGCTAAAATGGAGTTAAATAACTCAAAGGTGCTTCCCATTGTTGATAAAAATAATACTTATCAAGCACTGTTACATTATAATGCCTTTGCTCAAAACGTTTTGAAGATTCTTAACCCAGAAAAAGAGGCGGTTATTCCAACAAGCATTCGGCTAATAAAAGAAACGTTGAATGCACAGCCTCTTGTTCTTTCAAAAAACGAAAACGAGATATTTAAAACAACTATTTTAATTGCATCCTCACAATTTGAAACCTTCAAAAAATACTTGGATATTCACTTACCTGGGAATGTTGTTGTCATTTGTGATGATCGCACAGATGTCCAAGAGTATTGCATTGAAAAACAAATAAAGGCATTAGTGGTTTCTTGTGAGTCTGTTTTTGATAAAAGCCTTCGACAAAAGGCTGAGAAAAACAATGTTTCAATCCTTGTAAGTCCGTACGATACTTCTTCTACTTCAATGCTTGTAGTCTATGCAACGCCAGTCTCTGTAATGGCGGACTCAAACATTCAGCCTGTTAAGCCCACCGATACGCTTCGAAAAATTCGCCCCATTTTGGCGTCTTCTGCTAGTCGGTGTCTGCCTGTTGTGAATGAAAAAAATCAAGTGATTGGCATTATCTCAGAGAGCGACTTAATTCAGCCTGCAACTATTGAGGTTGCTCTTGTTGATCACAATGAATTGACGCAAGCGGTTGAGGGTGTTGAAAACTATAAAATCAGAGAAATTATTGATCATCATAGGATAGGTAATCTTTCAACGCGGTATCCTATTACGTTTATTAATAAGCCTGTCGGAGCAACGTCAACTATCATTACTAATTTATTCCGTGAGCATAAAGTTCCGCTTACTAAAGAGATTGCTTCAATCTTACTTTCTGGTATTTTAGCTGATACCTTAGTCTTGCACTCCAGTACTACAACGGAGGTGGATACAGAAGCCGCTGAGTTTTTGTCAAACCTGACTAATCTTGAAATTGAGCTGCTTGGTAGTGATATTATTGCTGCAGCAAGCCATATTACAGGGCGAACGGCAACAGAGGTTATTCACCAAGACATGAAAGAATACGTGGAAAATAATGCAACGTTTACTGTCAGCCAGATTGAAGTTGATAATCCTAATGAATTAATTGCCAGAAAGGATGAGTTTTTGTCTGAGCTTGAAATTGAGAGGCGAACGGCAAAGGCTGTGTTTTCTGCAATTATGGTTACTGATACAACACATCTTACGAGCGTTTTGCTTATTGCAGGGGATGCTTTTTTTATGCAAGTGCTGTCGCTTCCAAAGCAAGAAGATGGCGTTTATTTATTAAAAGACATTGTTTCGCGTAAAAAACAATTGGTTCCTTTATTAATAGAACAAATTGAAAAGCTAGAGAGTAACAGCTAGTTTAAGAGCTTTTTTCTTAGTTTGAGGGGCGAAAACAAGTGAGATACTTGACATTCTCTTCATTTGTGGGTATTCTTTGGAAAACTTTAATTTTAAGGAAAACAAATGAAACATGTAAAAAGTCTTTTGTTGGCACTTGGTTTAATTCTTTTAATTTCCTGTGCCCCAAAAACTCCAACTCCAAAACAATCACCTATTGCCTTAGAAACAGCAACGGCAAAGGTAGTAACTTCTCCTGAGTATTTAGACTCACAGTTTGGAACTATGCAATCAGTTGAAGATACAGGGCATAGTGTAAAGTTCTCTATTGACGGTGAGACTTTAATTAATGGTAAAACCTACCGAGCTCTTCAAATGCATTTCCACAACTCTTCTGAGCATACGCTTGATGGAGTTAGCTATCCGCTTGAAGGTCATATTGTTCATGAGAATATTGACGATCCAGAAGATCTCCTTGTAATGGGTATTTTTTACGAAGTTGGAGCAGCAAATCCTGATTTCCAACCTGTTTTAGACTACTTTGTTCCAGGTGATGATATTAATGTGTCAGATAATTTTTTCACTATTGATTCTTTAATACCTGCAGACAAAGCTTTTTTTCACTACAAGGGATCTCTTACAACATACCCTTACAGCGAAAATGTATCATGGTATGTAATGGAAACTCCAATATCTATTTCTCAAGAACAACTTGATAAGCACAATGACTTACACTCTCATAACAACAGAGAAATTCAAGATCTTAATAAACGAGTTGTAACTTTAACACGATAATTTAAATATTACTCGGTATAAAAGGCTTCAGGTTTTCTGAAGTCTTTTTTTTGACACAAGAGTTTATTTTATGGTATACTAAAGGTATGATAAGTAAACAATTTGCATTAAAAATTTTTGAAGCCTTTGCAATTGAACGCTGGAGTGATTTTGTTCGTCCCATTGATTTGATTGAGATGGATAAGTCAGCAGAAAAAATGATGACTGCCTATATTTTAGGTAAATTTGAAGAAAAAAATGGCAAAGAGGTTAATTGGCACTGGATGATTTATGCCTCTCTTTTTGAGTTGCTTAAAAAAATTGCCCTATGTGATATTAAAGCACCAATTCAACGGATGATAAAGAAAAACTATCCTGCCGAATATAAAAAATTAAACGATTGGGTTTTAGAGCAATATAAAGATTTAATTGACAATGAGCTTTATGATGAGTTTGAAAAATATCTTAAAAGCACTAATAAACCAACAGACAAACCAACAATCCTTGCAAAACGCATTTTTCGTGCAGCACATAAGTTTTCTGCAATGCGTGAGTTTCAGCTTTTATCCCCAGTAAATGAAGAAATTACCTTGCAAAAAGTTGCAAATGACTTGTATGAAGATATTTCTGAGTTCCTTGATTTGAAGGGTTTGCAGCTCCTTTTGACCAAGCAGCGTCCTTTTAAGTTTTTGCTTATGGTTGAAAAATTACGCTACCAAGTTCGCTGGAATCAAACTCCGCGTATTCCAAAAACATCTGTTTTAGGGCATTCCTTTTTTGTCGCTATTTTATCACTGCTTTTAAGTCGCCAAGGGGAGATTAAAAAAAATCCAAAGCGTATATATAATAATTTTTTCTCTGCACTTTTTCACGACTTACCTGAAGCAGTTACTCGTGATATTATTTCACCTGTTAAGCAAGCGACACGAAAACTGCCTGAAATTGTAAAAAAGATTGAAGATGAAATCGTCAATACAGAGTTACGTCCCTTGATGGAGGATTTTTTTGCCGATGAGCTTTTGTATTTTACGAATGACGAGTTTGAAAATCGCGTAAAGATTGATACTCAGGTGTGCCATAAAGATTTTGATGAAATAAATAAAACGTATAATGAGGAGAAGTTTGATCCCGTTGATGGAAAGCTCATTCGTGCAGCAGATCATATTGCAGCATTTTTAGAAGCGGATAGCTCCATTCAGCATGGAATTACGTCAAGTCACTTAACTGAAGGGAAGAATAATTTGAGAAAATTATATCCATCAGGCAATTTGATTAATGGATGTGATATATCGGTTTTTTTTGAGGAAGGTTAAGTTTTCTTTTTGTAATCTTGTAAAAAATATGATTTTTTTTACGGCTTTTTGCCGATATATGAAGTATGAAAAGAACTTTATTATTATGTATTCATATATCTTTTTTTGCATTCGTTTTTTATGCGCAAAGCACAACCTATGTTATTCAAAAAGGCGAAACGCTCTTTTCTATCGCAAAAAGGTACAATACAACTGTCGATGAGATCTGTAGAGTTAATAATATTACCGATCAAACAAAAATCAAAGTTGATCAAATTATACAAATCCCTGTAAAGACTGTGACGGACGTATCTGTACCACAACATGTTGGTCGTTCTGCGGTTGAAACAAGCTCAAAAATAGACATAGTACTATCAGAATATATTGTTCAAAAAGGTGATACGCTGTATAGCATTGCTCGTAAAAATGGAATTAAGCTTGATACGCTTCGATCTGCAAATGAAATGACAGAAAAATCAGGTATTAAGGAAGGACAACTGATTTTTATTCCAAGTTCGGACTCCTATACGGTGGCAAAAAAGCAAGCTCCTCCAGCACCTGTGCCTAATTTGCCATCGAATATTTCAATAAAACCTTCTGATCCGCGAACATATAATCAAAAAAAGGCAGATACTACTATTATATGGCCTGTGAAAGCGCAAGATGTGAATTATGTGAATGGCAAGGTTAATAGTGTGTTGTTGACAACTCAAAAAAAAGATAAAGTTACTGTTATAAAATCGGGCGTTGTAATTTACACAGGAAAATATCGTGGCTTTGAAAATGTTGTTTTTGTTCATTCGCAAAGCACTGGGCATATTTACGTGTACGGCGGGCTTGAATCAATTAGCGTGCGAAAAGGTGATAGGCTTGTTTTTGGCGATGAGGTTGGTATTATAGGCATTGATAGCATTACTAATAAACCAACGCTTAACTTGATGGTTTTTTTGAATAACGACCCTGTTGACCCTGCAAAAGCCCCACGAGGATAAATGCTTTAATTATTTTGATGCCATTGCACACAATAACAATGCTATGGTTGCTGTAGTTGCTGTTTCAGTGCGGAGTATTCGCTGTCCAAGAGAGCACCTTGTAAATGGGTAGGATCTAAAAAGTTCCCGCTCCGTTGTGCTCCATCCGCGCTCGCTTCCAATGGCTGCATAAACAAATGTATCGCTAAGGCTTCCTTTTTTAGCTAGCTCAAATGCTGTCGTTGTTGTATTTTCGGTATCTAATAAAATACACTGCGTATTTTCAAATTCCAATTGTTCTAAGCACTCTTTTAGTGAATTATGCACTCTAAGAAGAGGAACGTGTGTTCCTTTTGATTGGATAACTCCATCGAGTAGAGCCTCGTTTGCACTACCATTACTCATAAGGTTTGACTTAAGATAAGACTTTTCTCCTAATTGTGTGCCTACAAGATGGATTGAATGCACACCAAAACTTCCGCAATCGCGTAAAAGTCGGCGTAATTGAATTGGACGAGGAAAGCCAATGATGAGTGATAGCGGATTGAGAGGAATATTTTTACACTCATCGGCAGCAAATTCAAAATAGAGAGAGTTAGAATCAATACTTGTAATAGTTGCAAGGCCTGCATTTCCGTTGATAATGCCTGCTTCAAAGCTTTCACCTACGTGCTTATGAAGAATTTTTATACAGTGCGTTGCTCTTTTGTCTTTAAGAGAAAGTGGAGAAAGTATTTCAGTAGCGTCAAATAAAATTCTATTCATAGGGGGAGCAGTATTTCAACCATATTTAGCTAAAATACTGCTTTTTGATTAGTTTCTCTCTATTTTTTTAACTCAAAAGGCTCGTATTTGTTTTGTTTGTCAAAGGTGCCTTCTCGGTGTTCCCCATTAATACTTGGAATCTTCATCTTCATTCCTGGCATAATTAAATTAGGGTTTGATGGTTGTTTCATGCTTGATTTATTTGCTTGATAAAGATTTTCCCATAATGTTGGATTATTGTACACATAGGGGCGAGATGAAATATTCCAATAACAATCATAGCTTTCTGCCCATGGACGAACAATATAGTACTCAGGTAATGGGGTGATATCTCTGATTGAGGCAAAAAGCTCAATTGCTTGCTCTGCTTGATTATTTGCATTTTCGTAATTCTTTACAACAAAGGCTGACTCACCGTCTATGAGTGCTTGAAAGGCTAGCTCATACGTAGTTGGAAAATTCTCTTCCGCTTTGATGCTTTCAACTCGTTTGTATTCATCTTGTGCAATTTTAATTTTCTCTGCTGCATGGTATTTTAGGGCAACTGAGTTTATATAGGCATAGGAAAGATCAGCGTTTTTTTCTGCTTCTAAGGTGTATTCCAGTGCTAAGTCGTAGTCTCCACTACCAAAGGCAACATCTGCTTTTTGCATAAATTCATATGCAAGATTTTGATACATATTTTTTGAGTAGTCTTCTGCAAAAAAAGGCAATGTAGTAGCAAGTAAAATTAAAACAATATATTTTTTCATAATTTCTCCGTATTTTTTAGTAAGTGATTGTTACTCAGCTATCTCTGTAACATCATAGCTGTCAGTACTATATTCTTTTCTAACTTTTGGCTTAACAGGTGTTTTTTCGATAACAGGATCTACACCTTTGCTTTGTTCGATTTTTTTGTTCAAATCTACACCATATTGCTCAGTTTCTTTAATTTTTTGAAGAACAAGTGCCATTTTTTCTTCGAGCATTTTCTTTTTTGCAAGAACATTGTCATATACGGCAAGGAAACTAGCTTTTGCCATATTAAAACTATCATACGCTTTTTCTGATTGTTTTTTTACTAAAAGAGTATCACCTTTTTCCATATAATTCATTGATTGAGCATAATTTTCTTTGTCGGCTAGCTTTCCATTTACAGAATCTGCTTTAACCTTGCTTTCTTCTGCCTCAGATCGAGCTGCTTGTGCAAATTTGAAAAATCCAGCATTTAGCACTTCAAAAAAAGCTTTCTCTGCCTCTGTAATTGTTTTATACGCAACAATTGCATCAAAACTATCTTTTTCTACAATCGTTTTTGATTCAATCAATTTTTCACAGCCAATATCATAGTGCTGCTTATCACATTTTTGAAAATCTAAGTCTTCCGTTCGCTTTTTCATTTTTTCAATTCTTTTTATTTTCTCTAATGCTGCAACCGATAAATTATCCATTCGTCGGTCTAAAAAAGATTGATACGTTTTTTCAAGGCTCATTAATAAGCTTTGTGCTTTTCGTATGTCTTTTTCAAGATTTTCTTTTGCAACCTCATAGTCTGTTTCTGCATTATCCCAAGCACTTTCATCTTCAAGTCCTGCATCAAAAGCAAGACATTGATCACGAAGTTGTTCAACATTTTCAAGTAAGGTTTGAAATTCTTCTTTTGACAGAAGTTTTTCTTTTGACAAACCTTGTTTTGGTGTTGATTTACAACCAAAAAGAATAAGCAATAAACTGCATAAACTTAATACAATCAAACTTTTTTTCATATAACCACCTTATTTTTTTTTACTGAAGAATGCTTTGACTCTCGCAAAGAAATTCTTATGAAACTCTTGTGCAAAATGATTTGCAGCAACATCCAAAGAAAAATCATCTCCAAATTTAATTTTTAATTCATTCCAATATTTTATTAACCAAACATATAAATCGCCTGGGGTTCTTCCTTTAAATTTACGTAAAATATGCTGTTTTTTTAGTACTTTTACTACAGGTAGATACACATCATTAAACCACAAAAGTACTGCATCTGTAAAGGGTGTCTCACATTCTTTTTTTTTGTCAATATAATGTTTGTGTGTCTGAATGTGATTATAAATTACATCATACTGTCCTGGTGAAGAAAAGTCAAGTTTCCAAAAATCGGTAATATCCCCAAAACATGTTTCTGCATAGAAAACTCTTTTTTCATAATGAATAACTTGTGCTAAAATTTGTGCCTGTGTTAAGCCTGGTTTTAATTTTATTTCACTGTGAAGGCTGACTACCTCGGCATCAATTGCTGCAACGCCTTGTAATCGAGCAACAGAGACGCGGTGATTGCCGTCTCGCACAAAGTAAAGTCCACCAATTTCATATAGTTTTATCGGGGGCAGAATAATATCTTTTATATGAGCTTCATCAATTCTTTCCCATCGAGAGCGCAAATGCATACTTTTAGGGAAAAAATGATTGTCAAAATCCTTATAACGGCCTTCACTTCCCACAATGTGATCAAGAGAGACAACTTGCATACCCAAATACACCTCATTTTTTGGCTTTAGAATCTCTTTTACATCTGAAAATGAGAGTAGTTTTGTTTCATCTAAATTTAAAAAATGTTGGATTTCATTAAAAAGGGCTTTGTTTCTTGCCTTAAGAAAATCATTTTCTGTTTGGGTCTT
>JBOFSR010000128.1:0-13650 GCA_051651645.1 Treponemataceae bacterium
AAATTATTAGCGAAAAAATTGAACACTGGATTTTTTATACAGAACAACGAAAAAAAATTGATATGCTAAGAAGTCTAATTTATGCATTAAAACCAGAAAAAATGTTGATTTTTTCTGCAAATACGAGTCAAGTTGAAAACATTGTAAATAAACTGCAATATAAAAAGATTGATTGCCTGCCTCTTTTTTCTAAAATTGATAAAAAGATTAGAAAAAGCTCCCTTGATAATTTTAAAAATGGCAAATGTTCTATTTTGGTTACCAGTGATATTGCTGCTCGTGGACTTGATATTCCTAATATTACACATATTGTTCAAATGGATTGCCCCTCAAATGATGATTTTTTTATTCATCGAGCGGGACGCACTGCTAGAGCAGGAAAAAAAGGGATTAATATTCTTCTAGGCGATCGAAATGAGTTATATGCATTCTCAAAGCTCGAAAAAAAGCTAAAAATTATTATGCAACCAAAAGAACTTTATAGTGGCAAAGTTTGCTCTCCTACTGAATAAACAGAACGAGTCTTTCTAAAACACATTATTCCTATAGTAAGATCTAAACCTCTGTTTAAAAAATCAAAAAGACAGTAATCATGTAATCACTGCCTTTTGAAGTTTTTTCTAAAAATAAAACCTAATTATTTTACGTTTACAATCTCAAGTTCAAATAGAATATGAGAATTTGGAGGAATTGCTCCAGGAGACCCTGCAGCTCCATACGCTAGTGCTGGTGGAATTATAATCGTTCGTTTTTCACCATTTTTCATATCTTGAACCATTGCATCAAATCCAACTATCATTTGTCCACTTGCTGTAACAAAAGAAAGTGGGATGCCTCTTTGTACTGATGAATCAAAAACTTTATCATCCAAAAGCTTTCCTGTGTAATGAACATCAACATATTTGCCTTGCCCAATTTTTTCTCCAGAACCTTCTGCTGTAATTTTATAACGCAAGCCCTTCGAATCTTTTGTAAAATCAGAATATTTTAGCTCAATCATTTTCATCGCATCTTCTTCAGCTTTTTTTTCAGCATCAGTTGCAATCTTAGAACTTAAAGTATTAAAAATTGCTTGTGTTGACTTAAAATTTTGTGCATCTTTTCCAAGGCGAATAATTTTAACCGATTTCATCACATCACCTTGAGCAATATTATCTACAACATCTTGTCCCTCAACAACTTTTCCAAAAACAGTGTGTTTTCCGTCAAGCCAAGGAGTTGCAACATGTGTAATAAAAAATTGACTACCATTTGTTCCTGCACCAGCATTTGCCATAGAAAGCACACCAGGCCCGTCATGTTTAAGAGTTGGTACAATTTCATCAACAAAACTATACCCAGGTCCACCAGTTCCCGTTCCCGTTGGATCACCACCTTGAATCATAAAGTTATCAATAACACGGTGAAATTTTAATCCATCATAATACGGTTTTCCATTTGCGGCATCTAAAGTACCCTCAGCAAGACCAACAAAATTCGTAGCAGTTAAAGGCGTTTCTTTGTAAAAAAGCTCTAAGACAATATTTCCTTTATCTGTTTCAATGACAGTAAATAAGCCATTTTTACCTTTTAGAGCCTCTATATTTTGACTCTCTTGTGCATTAAGACTTGATGTTTTCATCTTATTACATCCTCCTAAAATACTACAAACTATTAAAAGTGTAGCTAAAATAATAGTGCTGTGTTTTTTCATTATAAACTCCTATTAGATTAAAATTATTTACAGATTATCTGTAAAACTTGTATATTGAGATTGAAACCAATCATACAATGCATTTGTTCGTGCAGTAAGTGATCGAGTAATTTTATTTTCAACGGCAGAAATAGGAAGAAAATCCGCTTGAAATAAAACATACGTTACCAAGCAACTACCTAAATCATTGACAACTAATGAAACATTTAACTTTTGCGGCTCAATAATTTTAAAAATTGAGTACCACAGTGCATCAATATTTGTTGAGTGAAATCCAACCTCCGTCTTTGTTTGGCGATACGTATACTCATAAACAAAACGGCCAAAAGTTGAATCTTTTTGAACAACAGTAATTTGCATTCCATCGGCGTCACCATCAAGAGGATCAGCAAGACGCTCCTTACTTTTTTTATCAGCTACAACATAGGACTCTTCATATAAATCACGCATTGCTTTTCGGCTATGGGAATAATACTGCGACTGTGTTAGCAACGAAATTGAGCGAGTGATTTTTGAAATTCTTTCAATATCGCTTCCAATAGCGGTATTTTTTTCTTTAGGCATAACGTACAAAGACTCAACAACAAAGGTTGGCTTTGGGGAGTTTTCCCAAGAAGTTTTAATTTCATCACCTAAAGCTGTTTTTGGCATCATAGAAGGCGAGAAACCTTCCTTATTATATGAAATAAGCTCTAATTTTTTATTAACAGAAAGATTTTTTGCAATATCCTCTGGCAGAATAGATGAAAGAACCGAAAAAGAATCCTCTGCAAAAAGAGACTTTGTGAAAAAAAAGCTAACGAAGCAAACTTTAATAAAACGATTTTTCAAAGTTATCGTCTTGCTCCTTTAAAAATCACCCGAACCTGCTTATACAGACCCTCGCCCTCACTTTTTGTTTCAACATCACCAATATCGTTGAGTGTTGTATGAATAAGCCTTCGTTCAAAGGGATTCATTGGCTCTAAAAGCATTGATTTTCGAGACGTTCGCACTTTGTCAGCCATATTATACGCAAGGCGAACCAAAGATTCTTCACGACGAATACGATAATTTTCACTATCTAAAATAACTTTCATGCTCTCTTGACCAAGCTTTCCTGCATAAACATTTGCCAACAACTGCAAAGAATCAAGAGTTTTTCCCTTTTTACCAATTAAAACAGGGGAATTTTCAGAAGTCAATTTAAGCCCTAATTTTCTGTCATCTCGAAACATAACATCAACTTGCACTTCATAGCCCATCTTTTGAATAAGCGTCGTTACAAAATCAACCATCGCTTTTTCAAAATCATTTTGCGGTGCAGGATCAGCAAACATTCCCATGTTTGAAATTTTGGCAGGCTGAGGAGCAGAAGCTCGTACGTGATTTTGAACGCTTTCAAGGGCATCAATGTGTACTCGAATTCGCACAAAACCTTTTTTAAAAATACTATTTTTTTGTGTCTCAAGTATTTCAACATCAAATTGATCTTGATCAACCCCTAAATCGGCTGCAGCTGCTTCAATTGCCTCTTTTTCAGTTTTTCCTTCATATTCATAGGTCATATAAACCTCCTTATTCTTATAAAATATCGTATGTAATTTTCAACTTTTCATTAAAAAAGTAAAACAACTAATACAAACCGTCTATTTTTTCTTTCGTTTTTTATGCACAATCGGACTAAGTTCTTGATTTTCCATCTTCTTGCGATGCATAATTTTGTTTATAGTAACTTGCTGTACAAGCTGTAAAATATTGCTGACTGTCCAGTAAATAATAAGACCTGATGGTGCATCATAAAAAAGAAAGAAGAAAAACAAAGGCATTCCGTACATCATTATCTTCATAGAAGGATTGTTTTGAGCACTTCCAGAGCTTTGCGTAAACTTTCCAAACAAAAGTTGTGAAATCACATAAATTACAGGCAAAACCCGAATATCGCTTACTTGCCAAAATAAAAGATTAAGTGGTTGTGCAAAGGTAAAAATGCTATCTCCCTGCGATAAATCAGGAATCCAGCCTTGAATAAACATAGCTCCACGAAACTCAAAGTAGTTATTAAAAAGATTAAACATGGCAAAAATTAACGGAAATTGTATTACCAACGGCAAACAACCAGAAAGCGGATTATAACCTGTCTCTTGATAGAGTTTTGCCATTTCGGCATTCATTTTTTCAGGCTCGCCCTTGTATTTTGTTTGAATTTCTTGCATTCGCGGTTGAAGCTCTTGCATTTTCAATGTCGAAACAGAGCTTTTTTTTGTCAGCGGATACATGGCAATTTTCAAAAGAATGGTCAAAAGAATAATCGAAATTCCCCAGTTTGGAATGATTTTATAAAACATTTCCATAATCCATTTTAAGATTGCCTCAAGCCATGAAAGAACTCCCGTTGAATCAATACTTTCATTTAAGCGAAGGTTTGAAAGATTCCATTCATTATCTTGACTATTATTATATTTTGAAAGAAAAAATTCATTTTTTGGTCCCATATATATGTAATAGGTATCTTGATTTTTTGCATTACGAACCGGATTTCTCACCAAAAATGACTGTGCATTTGCATAATCATTCATCTCAACTTGGGTAGAATACAGCACTTTTTCAACGGCGCTATTTTCAGGAGGAATAACTAAAACTGCAAAATACTTGCCTGTAATACCTGTCCAAGAAAAGCTACTGTCGTATGATTTAGTTTGAGCATCACTCAAAGCTTGCTTCTTTCTTTTATCATTAGTATAAGACATGAAGGAGCGACTTTCATAACGATCTTTTTTCTTATCAAAATAAGGTCCAATTTGTGGCGGAGTTCGCAACGTATACGCAACATTATTAAAACTCAAGCCAGAAAAATCATTTTCACCCGCAACAATAATATCAAGCTGAAAAAGATAATCATGCGGCTTAAAGGTATATTGTTTTATGAGCGTAAACTCTATATCTTTGCCATCAGAAGATTTTGTCGCGAAAGTGCGGAAAAATCCGACGGAGTTTTCATTAATACGGCGAATAGTAAAAAGGTCGTTTGTAATAGCGGTAGCAGCATCCCCAAAGGCAAGACTAAAGGCACGATTTGCTTGACTAATATTATCTGCCATTTGAACAGGAACGCCTTTATCAAGGTGATCAAGCAATTCATACGAAATAATATCGCCACCACGATTGCTAAACCTTACACGAAGCAACTCTGTTTCAAGCACAATCGTCTCTTCTTTGGTTTCTTGCTCAACCACTTCGATTGCAGGAACTACACTACTCGCAATAGAAAGATTGTCAAGCTGAGTTATTTGAGTATCACTTTGCATTGATTGTAATTCTTGATCCAAAAGAGAAGCAGGCGGTACAGGCGGAAAAAATCTCAACTGCAAAAATGAAGAACCCATAATCACCAGTAAAGAAAGCACAGCGGCAATTATATAATTTTTTGTCATATCTACTCCTAAATTTTTCAAAAAAATCTTGAAAAATGCGAGTTTTACTTAAGTCTAAGTAGCAAAACATCGCTTTGAATTGAACTGAAATAATCTTTTCCAAACAAAAGCAATTCGCAAATTATTTTTATAAGCATTTGTAGCAAGACAATCAAAATCAGCACAATTATTGTTTAAGGATTTACCAGCAAACTCACACTACCCTTTCCCTGATTACACAAATCACTACGGAACAGGATCATATCCGCCCTTACAGAAAGGATTGCATCGAAAAAATCGTTTTATCGCTAAAATCGATCCATGTGCTGCACCATATTTTTTTATGGCATCAAAAGCATACTCAGAGCAAGTTGGATAAAATCGGCAAGCACGAGGCAACAAAGGGGATAAAGAAAATTTATAAAAACGCAAAAAAAACATCAAAACAGAAGATACTTTCATGACAGGAGTAATTTTGCTCTTTTAAACAGAAATAAAACTTGATTATATCGAAGATGAAAATCATCGTGATGAGGATAAAGCAATAAAAGCACATCATATCCACCGCACAACAAACTTTTTATATGACGATATGCCTCACGAACAAGGCGTTTAGCATAGTTGCGTTCAACAGCATTGCCAAAGCCTCTTTTTAAAGTGACAGCAAATCGGTTTGTATTAGTATTGTTTGGCAAAATAAACAGTCTCATTCCTGTAGTATAAAAACTTTTACCAGTTTTTAATAACCTTCTAATATCATTTGATTGTGAAATTCGTTCCCATTTATTAATTTTACCGGTTTTTCGAAATTCCAACATTATTGATTAATATGGTTTTTTCTCATCAGAAACAGATAACTTATAACGTCCCTTTGCACGGCGTCTTTTTAAGATCATTCGTCCACCGCGTGTTTTCATACGAGCACGAAAACCAAACTTTCTGTTTCGTTTGACTCGGCTCGGTTGATATGTTCTTTTCATCGAAGAACTCCTTATTATATAACGATAAATCACTTTTTAAAAATAATTTATCAAAATTTGACAAATTGAGTGTCTGAGTTTACTAAAAACAAGATAATGTGTCAAGTTGTCTGTTAGGGATTTGCAAAAAAAATATATTTATAGCACATCACAGACAAACGAAAAAAGTAAAAATCCTGTGCTTTCATAAGTTTTTGACAAATCTACACTCGCTAAATCATCAAACAAGCACAAATCAGTATACTTATTCATGCACTTGCTTTTTTTACATTTATAGCATATTCTTTAGTCATGAAAACAATTCAAGAAATACTTGAAAATCAGGCTATTGCAAATCCATTACTTGAGCGATTTTTACGATACACAAAAACGTGGTCAACGAGCAATCCAGAAAATGCAGACAAGGGCATTATGCCTTCAACACCGCAACAAAAAGATTTTGCCGCACAGTTATATACTGAATTAAAAAATATTGGCGTTCATCAAGTGCTACACACTGATCATGGATATATTTATGCAAACATCCTAGCAACAGAGGGATTTGAAGAGGCTCCGTGTATTGGATTTTCAGCCCATCTTGATACGGTTAGCGAGGTTTCAGGAAAAAATGTAAAACCTCAAATCATCAAAAATTATTCTGGGCAAAAAATTATTCTCAAAAACGATATCGTACTATCGCCCGAACATGAAAAAGATTTACAAAAATGCACCACTGACACAATCATAACTTCTGATGGAACAACTCTTTTAGGTGCAGATGACAAAGCTGGTATTGCAGAAATTATTACCGCTGTCGAGTTTATCATAAAAAACAAAATTCCGCATGGAAAAATTGAAATTTTACTTTCGCCCGATGAGGAAACAGGACACGGGATGGACAAGGTGCCGCTGGATTTGATTGATGCAGCAATCTTCTATACACTCGACGGATCTCAAGCAGGTGAAATTGAATACGAGTGCTTCAATGCCTACAAAGCCGAAATCACTTTTACAGGAAAATCAAAGCACACAGGAACAGCGCGGCCTGATTTTATCAATGCAATCACTATGGCCGCAAACTTTGTTGCAAGCCTTCCTCAAAATGAAAGTCCAGAAGCAACAGATAAATACCTTGGTTTTTATGCTCCAATGGAAATACGGGGGGGGATTGAGCAATCGCACCTTACACTTTTTTTACGCGATTTTGACAAAGAAAACATGGCTTATCGTATTGAGACAGTCAAGGTTTTAGCAAAGGCAATTAAGCAAAAAAATAAGGGTAGCATCGTTACCGTTGATATTAGCCAACAATATTTGAATATGAAAGAAAAAATACAACAAAACCCGCAAGTTGTTGATAAATTAGTCAAAGCCGTAGAGAAAGTCGGATTAACGCCAACATTCAAGCCAATTCGAGGTGGAACGGATGGAGCACGCCTTACAGAGCTTGGCATTCCCTGCCCCAATATTTTTACTGGAGGACATAATTTTCACTCACGCACAGAGTGGGCGTCATTAAGTCAAATGATTTGTGCAACCGAAGTTATTCTTAACTTAGTTAACTTATGGAAAGAATAATAAGCTATCTCAATTTTTCAACATAAGGAGTTATAATGAAATTAAATATCGCTATTGGAGTTATCATGAGCATTTTTCCTCTATTCGGGCAGTCCTACGAAACACTGCCACTCAATGAGATAAAAAATCTTGCACAAACAGAGAGTTTTATTCTACTTGATGTACGAACGCCAGAGGAGTTTTCAAGCGGATCCTTAAAAAATGCGATTAACCTCGATTTGTACACAATGACACAGGAAAAAGCAAACGCAATTATCAGCGATAAAAACACCCCTGTTTTAGTATATTGCAAAAGTGGAAATCGCAGTAAGCAAGCATCAAAACTACTTGATTCATGGGGCTACAAAAAAATATACAATATTGGTGGCTACCAAATGCTTGTCAAAAATAAACTCTTTATCAAATAGAGCGAATAAGTTTATACACAGATAACGACATATTTTATTTAATCACATTTTAAAGAAGATATTTGAATAAAATGGCCAACATCATTTGACAAGATTTATTTTTTACTATATAATTTTAGTTTATAAATTCAATTAAATCTTGGGAGTGCATTTTGCCAAAAGTACGTCGATATAAGCGAATTGAAAAAAAACTTGCTTTAGCTTCTATGAATCTAATAAAAAGCCAGTTTAAAAAAATTATTATATTTTGTAAATCTTTTTTTAATATAGGAACGCGTAAACTAACTATCATGATAGTGCCTCATTCTCAAAAAAGCGTGTTTAATTTTCAAACTAACTTTTTTGGAATAACATTAGGCGTTATTCTTGTTTTAGGAATTGTAACATCTTTTTTCGTATTTAATAGCACGACTATAACAGCTAATTCTGAGATTGCACGATTGCAACAAGAAAATACAAGCACACGAGCAAGTCTTGACGAATTGCGATCTGAAAACAGTAACTTAATACAAGTAGCAAAAAAATTTCAAACAGCTCTCTCTCAAACACTCTCTTTTATAGGTGTAAATCAAGCTATTACATCCGATAATTCATTCAAAAACAGCGATTTAGCTTCTCTTTTTGATAGACAAGAAATTGTCTCAGGCTCTCTTCGTGAAACGGCAGATGTAAAAAATCTCACAGCTTACTTAGAGCAAGCAGTACAACCAATTGAAGAAATTGGAAAATTGCTTGAAGCACAGGGATCACTATTTTCTGATATTCCGAGCGTTTGGCCTTTACGGGGAGGAGTTGGCCATATTTCTTTTCCTTTTGGACAAAACATTCATCCTATCACAGGACAGTGGTATATCCACAAAGGAATGGATTTTTCTACATGGCGATCAGGAGATCCAATTATCACAACAGCAAATGGACAGGTTGTTACCGTCGGTTATGATACAGGGCTTGGAAAGTATGTAATCGTAAAACATAAGCACGGTTTTTATACACGGTATGCACATATGAATGCCATTCATGTTGAAAAAGGACAATTTCTTTCTCAAGGAGATATTCTTGGAACTGTTGGTAACACAGGTATTTCTACAGGGCCTCATTTGCATTATGAGATTCACATTGGCTCTGATGTTGTAGATCCTGCAAAATATGTTAATGTTACCTCTCGTAAAACATCTTGAGTAAATCATAATGGCATTTTTTTCTGATAATTTTGCATTCAAAACAATTATAGGCTACGGATCTTCTATCGTTGGCGACTTACTAATAACAGGATCAGCTCGAATTGATGGTGATTTAGATGGCTCTTTAGAATCGAATGCAAATCTTATCATTGGGGATACAGCTCGCATCAATGCAAATATAAATGCAAAATCAGTTACGATTATTGGCGGTGTTGTGCAAGGGAATATTATTGCTCCTGAAAGTGTAAAACTCCACTCCTCTGCAATTATTTTAGGTGACATTATTACAAGCCATTTATATATGGAATCAAATGTGATTTTGCAAGGCAAGTGTGTTTCATTGAAAAATGAAGTTGAATTTGAGGAGGCTAAAAATCTTTGGCTTAACACAAATGCAATTCAAGAAGTTAAAAAGAGAAAATTATAAATGAGTATAGATCCTTTATCATCAGTGTTACATAATGCAGCAATAATTCAAAGCTCTCAAGGTTTTAAACAAAAAAATAAAACAACAGAAAATAAAGCTATCCCTAAAAAGAATTTTTTCAGTCTTTTAAATGAATCAAATGATAAAGTTACGCAAAAAGAGACTTTAGGACTACCAGCGGAAATCGCACATTTACCATATGACGATGCTTTGGAGATTTTGCAAGACACTGTTTTTTTAACGGGCGATGTTTTGAAAAAAAATCAAGATATGGAATCCATTACAACCTACCAACGTGCGGTGCGAAATTTTATTAATTTTGTTATAAAAAATGCCTATGAAATTAAAGAACCTATGAGTATAAAAAGAAAGAATTCGAACACTCAAGTCAAATATAGCACAATAAAAATTATCAATGAAAAACTTGACTCCCTTGCAACAGGAGTTTTATATAATCAACAGGATCAGCTAAAATTACTAGAAAAAATTGATGAAATAAGAGGACTTTTAATCAATTTAATAACCTAAATTAAAACAGGAAAACTATGAGTGAAATTTTTGATAACCAAATAGATGATATTGATTTGTCATTACTTGAAGATGGAGAGGGCGAAAAACACATTTCAACCGAAAACTATGTTTTTCCCACTCCCTTATACCGATTAAAATTAGAATATTCAAACGAGAGTATTTATGCAACTATTCAAGGGAGTTTGACCGTTGACAATGGCGACTACGTACTTATTCCAACTCGATATGGCAAAGACTTAGCAAAAGTTATGGGCTTAGTTAAGGTGCCTATTGGAATTATGCCTGAAGACGTTGTTTTTATCGACAGAAAGGTAAATGAGGCGGACTTAGAGCGCTTTGAGTCTTTGAAAAAAAAAGAAAGTGCAGCCTTTGACGTTTTTAATGAAAAAGTTAGTGCCCATAAATTGAATATGAAGTTAATCTCTTCTCACTATTTACTTGATGAGCCAAAAATAATTTTTTTCTTTAGTTCTGATAATCGTGTTGATTTTAGAGAATTAGTAAAAGATTTAGTTGCTGTTTTTAAAATGCGTATTGAACTGCGTCAAATTGGCGTTCGTGATGAGTCACGTATTATCGGAGGGCTTGGTATTTGTGGTCGCCCGTACTGTTGTCATGCTGTTTCTGATCGGCTTAGGCCTGTTTCCATTCGTATGGCAAAAGATCAAAACCTCTCGCTTAATTCACTAAAAATTTCAGGGCAATGTGGTCGACTTTTATGCTGCCTTTCCTATGAGCATGACTGGTATATGGATGCTCGAAAAAAACTACCATATGAGGGAGCGAAATTTAAATATGACGGTACAATTTTTAGAGTTGCATCTGTAAACCCTCTCACGATGATGACTAAAATTAGTGGCGAAGATGGTCGACTGCTTGAATTACCTGCAAGTCGACTTCGATATATCGATGGTAATTGGAAGGTCATACGCTAGATTGCTGGAGTTTATCAGCACTTAAAATAACTTAAAGTTGCCAGCATCAAATTTAGGGAGTGCAACTTTGTCGTTTCTGTACAATCACTTTTGTACCTAAGCAATTAAAAAAAAAGCCTTCTTGTAAAGAGGATTTTTCTGTGATACACTGCTGAACTTAATAATTTGCAAACGGCAAGATTACAAAAAATAGGAGAAAAAATGTTTTTTGATGGAAGTAAATTAAAGCGGAGTGCAAAACAGCACTTAAAAGGAAACTTTTTTGCCAGTGCTATTATTACAGCAACCATGCTAATTTTATCGCTATTATTAAATTTGCCCTCAGCCCAAAGCGGAACAACACAATTCTTTAGCACAAATACCGATTTTTCAAACAGCTTTTACATGAACATAAAACCGCTACACAATTCTTACCATTCATTTTTATCAATGATTTCTATTATAGTCATAGGCATTTTATTTTTTGCACAAAGCTACTTTTTTTTGCAAATTGTACAAAGGCCACTCGGAACAAAACTTCCATTTGATGTATTTTTTAACGGCCTTAATTATTGGTTTTTAGCGATCCGAGCAACTATTTGGACAGCTTTATGGATCACTCTGTGGAGCTTTGTTTTTTTTATTCCTGCCATTATAAAAACCTTTGCATACTCACAAGTCTTTTATATTCTTGCAGATAATCCAAAGATAGGAGCATTTAAAGCTCTTAAAATGAGCACTATCATGACTCGTGGTTACAAGTGGGACTTATTCATATTAAATTTAAGTTTTATTGGATGGCTTATTTTATCATCCTTAACTGGGGGAGTTCTGTTATTGTGGGTTTTACCCTATATGATGAGCACTCACGCAAATGCCTACCTTTTCTTAAAAGACCAAGCGATAAAAAACGAGAGATTGAGCAAAGAGGACTTTCAAACAGGGAATTTTTACAATGAGTATGGAGCCTGCCTCTAAAGCAAATTCGCAAAAAACTAAATGCAAACAACTGAAAATCAGCATATATACTAATAAATTAATATAAGGAAAAAAAATGTCAGATTACAATAACGATGAAAATCTTAGCCCTTCAAATAACGATCAGCAATCGTCACAAACAAATGATCAAAAAGAACACACGCAAGATGCAAAAAATCAAGAAAGCTACATTCCGCCAACGCAAACAACTGACTATAAGCGATTTGAAAACGCAACTTCTAATCACACGCAGCGTGATTATTCAAACTATGAAAAACCGAGAAAACAAGTCAATTCTGGCCTAATAGTATTGATTGTGCTCATTGCCGTAGCTGGAATAACGGCAATTACTGGGATGATTATAGGAAACAATCCTATCAATCCGCTTGCAAGCATTACGCCCAACGTACTAAAAAATATTCCCTTTATTGGAGGAAACACTACTCAAAGTCCTGTACGCACAAAAGTTTCCCCCATTGCAAAGGATTTTATTGCAGTTATAAAAATCGAGGGCGTTATTGAAAACAAAAACAAAACCTATGACCAAAAACTATTGCTAAGCACCGTCAAAGGTCTCGTTGATGACAAACGCAACAAGGGCATTTTACTGGTGATAGAATCACCTGGTGGTGGCGTCTATCAATCTGATGAAATGTATAACGAGTTAATGATGTACAAGAAAAAAACAGATCGGCCAATTTGGGCATATATTACTTCACTTGGAGCATCTGGCGGATATTATATTGCCTGTGCTGCAGATACAATTATTGCTAACCGCAATGCCTTACTTGGCTCAATCGGTGTAATCTCTGGAGCCTCAATTGACTTAAGTGAGCTTATGGAAAACTATGGTATTAAAATGACAACGTTCACTTCTGGCAAAAATAAAAATATGCTCAACGTGAATAGCCCAATAACCGAAGAACAGCACCAAATCATGCAATCAATTGCAGATGAAGCATACATACAGTTTACAGAAATTGTAGCCGAAAGCCGTCGT
The DNA here is from genome assembly GCA_051651645.1 of Treponemataceae bacterium. Lineage (GTDB taxonomy): Bacteria > Spirochaetota > Spirochaetia > Treponematales > Treponemataceae > JBOFSR01. The sequence goes on from JBOFSR010000128.1 coordinate 13,061, forward strand.
CTTCCGCTTGAAAAAGTGAAAATACTTGCCGATGGACGTATCTATACGGCAAATCAGGGTAAAAAAAATCACCTTGTTGATGATGTACTTTTTTATGACCAAACAGTTGAAAAAATGAAAACAGAGCTTGAGTTAAAAAGTGATATCGAAATGAGAGACTATTCCACCCGATCAAGCCCAAACTTTTACGACTTTTTTGTAGGACAGGAATCAGTTTTTAAGGTACGAACAAACGACTTGCCCTCAGCAATCACACAGCAATTACAAAAACAACCACCCTATCCTGCATACTACTACTTTCACTAATCCTCCATATTAGATTTTTCGTAGCAAGCCTAGTTTTTTATGATAAAGCAAGAAGCTAGGTGAGCAAAATATAAATGACTAGGTTACTTTTGAGCTAAAAACATGATAGTTTATCCATGAAAAAATATTTTCTTGAGCATCTTCTCTAAAAATTTTTTCAGTATTTAAGTTATTTGCACCGAGTGCCTCATAAATTTCAGAAATTGAATTAATCTTTTTGCTAAATTCTTGTTGTGCAAAGGTTGCATGAAAATCATCTTTTACCATTTTTTGCCAGTCACTTG
>JBOFSR010000129.1:0-19769 GCA_051651645.1 Treponemataceae bacterium
GCATGGCAAATAAATCATAAAGCTCCTCTACACCTTTATTTCGCTTTTTCATTTTTTGATAAATTGAATAAAAATGTTTTGCACGGCTGGTAATTTGAATATGGAATCCTGCTTTTTTTGCAACCTCAATAATTTTTTGCGAAGCATTTTCTAAATACTGCGATCGATCGTTTTTTTTGAGCGAAACAATTTTTTTTATTTGATCAAAGGCACTGCGATTAATAAGTTTAAGCCCTAAATCCTCAAGCTCATCTTTTAAAGCCCCCATACCAAGGCGATTTGCAAGCGGTGCCCAAATATGCATTACATCGTGGGCAAGTTTTTTTTGCTTTTCAGCTGAAAGATTTTTTGCGTTACGCAACTGATCAAGCTTTTCTGCAAATTGTATAAAAATAACACGAATATCGTCAATTAAGGCAAAAATCATTTTTCGGCAGGACTCAGCATGTACAAGCGTTTTTGATTTCATGGTGATACTGCTAATTTTCATGCACTCTTCAACAAGAGCAAACGCCTGCTCGCCAAAAATGTTTTTCACTGTAATTTTTAACGCAGCAAGCTCTTCGGGGGAAAAATGCTCGATATTTTTTTTGTAAAACACCTGATGAATCAAGCCAGCTTTAACACACGTTTCATCCATATTGAGTTCTTGCAAAATTATTGCACTTCGATACGAATGCTCCTCATCCTCTTTATTGCAGAAAAAATTGCTCAGAAAATCTTTCATTGGCAAAAATTGCTCGGTGGTATACAAGGTTAATTTTTTTTCAACGCCACTCATTTAATTTCCTTTTGTGCAATAGTTAGCCGCTCGTTCCCCTGCCAATCCTTAAAGGTTTTTATATGACAAAAAGCAGAATCTGTCAAGAGATTTCGAGTCTTTGATGCATTATACTCCCCCGTTTCAATAAGAAGAAAGCCCTTTTCGTTTAAAAAATCCTTAGACTGAGCAATAATTTTTTTTACTAAATCCAAGCCATCAAATCCTCCGTCAAGGGCAAGGGACGGCTCAGCTCTGCCATCCTCAAGCAGTTTTTTTACGAGAGCGGTGGGAACATACGGCGGATTGGTAACGATGATATCAAAAGAATGCTTGCACGCCACAAATAAATCACTTTGCATAAAGGTAATTTTTTTTTGCTGCAAAATTGATTGCTCATTCTGCCGTGCAATTTTTAAAGCCGCTTCGCTAATATCAATGGCGAAGGCTTCAATACGATCAAAAAAATCGGTATTTTGCAAATCGCTCAAAACTGAAAGAATAATGCAGCCACTTCCCGTGCATAAATCAAGGATTTTAATTTTTTTTTGGCTGGGCTGATTTTGAATTATCTCAAGCACTTTTTCTACTGCAAGCTCGGTATCAGGTTTTGGAATGAGCGTATTTTTATCCACGATAAATTCGTTGTTCCAAAAAAATTTTTTGCCCGTAATATAGGCAATCGGCTCGCCTGTTTTTCGTCGCTCCAAAAGTTCAAAAAAACGTTGAGCCGTAAAATCATCCACGTAATCTTTTTGATGTAAAATAAAATATTCGCGCGGTTTTCGAAAAATGCTTGAAAGTAAAACTGCGGTATCAAGCTCTGGCGTTGGCGTTTTTGTTTTTAATGCTTGGATGCCTTGTTTTTGTAAATCAATAATTTGTGCGGTGGAATTTTTTTTAGCAATTTTCTCTTTTAACACGTCAAAGTAAGGCAAAAAAGTTTGCTCATACGGCATAAAAAGCCCATCACGCCACAGTTGCATAATTTCATCAAAGCGTGCAAATCGAACATCCGCGACTTCATTTTTTTGCAAAATGAGGTTTTGTAAAAAGGCATGCTCATCTTTTTCTTGCTCGACAAGCGAAGTAATATCAAAAAGCCACGCGTCTAAAAAAAAGGAGGGCGTTTTTTCAGGAACATTTTTGTACCAAAATAAAAACTCGGCATTCTGGTTTGAAAGATTCAAACCTAATTCTTCGTTCGTTTCTTTGAGAGCGGTTTCAAAACTCGTGTCGCCACTAACAACGCATCCTCCCGTGGGCTGCCAAAAGCCTCCAAAAAAAATGCTCGGGTGCCGTTTTGAAATGAGAAAAACGTCGTGATATTTAAGCCATACGTGAACAATTTGATGAAAGTCCGTTTTTGCAGGCAGTTTTCCGCGTTGGATGATTCTCCCCGTAAAAACTCGATTTTCATCAAATAAATCCCAATTTTCCATTAACTGACACTATACAGGATTTCTCCATACGTTGGTAGCTCCCAGCTGTGATAGGCGATCAGTTGCTCAAGCTCATCAATGTAGAGCCGCCCATTTTGCATGTGAGCAAAAATCTTATCCCGTGAATATATGGCTGATTCTTCTAAACTTAGATTTTTTTGCTCAGTTTCTAGCGATTTTTTTAACGCCTGCATTTCTCTTCGTAAGCCAATAAGGTTTTCATTTGTTTTTGACAATAAATCTTTTTCAAGGTCAAAATTGATCTCACAATCAGCAGCTTTTTTACTGACAATGCTATCGGCAAGCTCTTTTTGATAACTCAACACAGACGGAATCACATATTTTTGCACCATATTCAAAAGCGTTAAAGCCTCAATAGCAATAGTTTTACAATAGGTTTCAACAAGGATTTCATAGCGTGAGTGGATTTCTGTTTTGGTAAAAACGCCGTGTTTTTCAAACAATGCAATATTTTTTTTGTCAATAAAAGTGGGCAAAGCGTCAGGCGTTGTCTTAAGATTCAAAAGCCCCCGCTGCCGCGCTTCAATCACCCACACATCATCATAGCCGTTGCCATTAAAAATAATTCTTTTGTGATTTTTAATAGTCTCTTTAATGATGGCAGAAAGCTCTGTGTTAAAATCCTTTGCATTCTCAAGCCGATCGGCAAAAATACATAAAGACTCAGCAACAATGGTGTTCAAAACAATGTTGGGACCCGAAATTGAAAAACTCGAGCCCGGCATTCTAAATTCGAATTTATTTCCCGTAAAGGCGAAAGGCGAAGTGCGATTTCGGTCGGTAGTGTCTTTTGGAAAATGTGGCAAGGCACTCACGCCAATTTGCATGGCCATTTTATCCAAACCCTTGTACGGCTTATCTTGCTCAATTGCTTGAAGGATTTCACTCAATTCATCGCCTAAAAAAATTGAAACAATCGCAGGAGGAGCTTCGTTCCCGCCCAATCGATGATCGTTGCCCGCACTGGCAACTGAAACGCGTAATAAATCTTGATGCTCGTCAACAGCCTTGATAACCGCCACTAAAAAAAGCAAAAACTGAGCATTTTCGTGCGGCGTTTCTCCTGGTTCAAGCAAATTAACGCCAGAATCAGTTGAAATTGACCAGTTATTATGTTTGCCGCTGCCATTTACGCCGTCAAATGGTTTTTCGTGAAGCAAGCATGCCATTCCGTGTTGTGCAGCAATCGTTTTCATTAATTCCATGACAAGCTGATTTTGATCGGCGGCAAGGTTTGTCGTTGTAAAAATTGGTGCAAGTTCATGCTGACCTGGGGCAACCTCATTATGTTTTGTCTTTGCGTATACGCCGAGTTTCCACAGCTCTTCATCAAGATCTTTCATAAAGTCAGAAACGCGTTGTTTAATGCTTCCAAAATAATGATCTTCCATTTCTTGCCCTTTGGGCGGCTTTGCACCAAAAAGCGTGCGTCCGCAGTACAAAAGATCTTCGCGTTGCATATAGACTTCTTTGTCGATTAAAAAATATTCTTGCTCAGCACCAACGGTAGCAAGCACACGCATGGCCTCAGTGTTACCGAACAATCGTAATATACGCATGGCTTGCTTATCGATTGTTTGCATCGAACGAAGCAAGGGAGTTTTTTTGTCTAAGGCTTCACCTGAGTACGAACAAAAAGCGGTTGGAATACAAAGCGTGTCGTCTTTAAGGAAAGCGTACGAGGTTGGATCCCATGCGGTGTAGCCGCGTGCCTCAAAAGTTGCACGAAGTCCGCCATTGGGAAAGCTCGATGCATCAGGCTCTCCTTTGACTAATTCTTTGCCCGAAAACTCCAGAAGAATGCCGCCAAATCCATCAGGAGAAATAAAACTGTCGTGTTTTTCTGCGGTAATTCCCGTCATTGGCTGAAACCAGTGCGTAAAATGCGTTGCTCCGTTGTCAACAGCCCATTCTTTCATGGCCGACGCAACAACATTTGCCACTTCTCGATCGAGGGATTTACCACTTAAGATTGTACGCTTGAGAGCCTTGTAAATATCCTTTGGCAAACGCGACTTCATGACATTTTCATTAAACACTTTTGATGCAAATATTTCAGGTAAATTCTTCATAATTCCTCCACGAACACAAAATAAAAAACGCTATGACACATACTTCTCTTCAATGCAGAATTTAGAAAAAATCCACATTTTGAAAAACATACATCACAGCGTCTTTGCTGAACACACTTTGATTGTACCAAAATGCCTTGTGTTGATTTATAGCACGCCAATAAAAAAAAGTCAAGAGGCGTTCCTGCCGTGCAAGTCTCTCTTGAGAGGATTTTTCTTTCAAAAAGATAAATTTATTTTATAAATGGAATTAAAAACTTTTCATCAATGGGCATATCGCCACCGGTAAATCCTATTTTTCTGTCTTTACGCAAAGATTGACCATGAAAATCACTTCCTGCTGTGACAATAAGATTGTGACGTTTTGCAAGTTGCTCCAACCGCTCGCACTCAGTTACCCGTGCTGCTGGATGCCACGCTTCAAGTCCCTGAATGCCCTTTTCTGCAAGCTCTGCAATGGTTGCATCAATTTTACCCCATGAAACATAGAGTGACAAAGGATGCGCCAACACGGCAATTCCGCCAGCTTTTTTTATGGCTGAAGTTGCCTTTTCAAGAGGACATCCGTATCGTTCCGTAAAGTATTTTCGATTTTTTCCTAAGTATAAATCAAAGGCCTTTTGTGGTGTTTTGACAATTTTTTTTTCATACAAATACCGAGCTATATGAGGGCGCCCAATGCAATCAGTTTTAGAGACGTCAATTAACTCGCTAAGATGCACATCAAGCCCATCGTTTTGCATGGCCGCAATTATTTGCTCATTCCGATTTCGCCGTCCTTCCTGCAAATCCTCAATCACCGCTAAAAGTTCACCGCACTCTGTATTGATGCCATACCCCAAAAGGTGAAACTCCCCCGTTCGCCACTCAATATTAAGCTCAATCCCTGAAACAAAGGCAAGCCCTGCAATGTCTGCTTGATTTTTTGCCTCACATATGCCTGCAACCGTGTCATGGTCTGTCAAAGCAAGAGCGGTTACCTTATTTTTCATGGCGTATAAAATCAAATCCGCTGGAGATAACTCACCATCAGAGGCAGTCGAGTGGGTATGCAAATCAATCATTAATAAAGCCCCTTATACTTATTTCTCACCGTCAAAATGAATTCGTTTTTATCGGATTTTACTCCACTAAAAAATCAATTTCTAACTTTGCAAGATTAATTTTTCCTGCTTTAACCGTCACAACATCATTGAGCTTGTACGCGGTACCACTAGTTATGTGCGTTTCATGAGCCAAAGATGGAATTAAAAGGATTGTTTTGTTTTGCTGGACTTCAACAACGACAGCATCTCCCTGCCACAAGGGATTTTTTAGCAAGTATACGAGCGTCCAGTGAAAAATACTTTTGCGCTCGGACTTTATCCCTGCACTTGCAGCCATATCTCCAATGGAAAGACGCTCTAAAACTTCATCTTTTGAAAGCAATGGTTTTTTATCAAGAAATGCCCGCAATTGCTGGTGGGCAACTAAATCCGCATACCGACGAAGAGGACTTGTAACTTGACTGTACATTCCAATTCCTAAACCACTGTGACTAGAAGGAATAACTCCTACAGAACGAGAGCGCATAGATCGGCGCAGCCGATATTGTCCTGCCAAGCCGTCTTCAATTTTTTTTGGCAAGTCTGGTAAATCTTGGCTTACATACGGAAAAGGAATTTCATGCTTAAAGGCAAACTTTGCCGCCGCTTCTCCTGCTAAAAGCATCATTTCACGCACCATATTACTCGCCTCAAGTGCCTCAATTTTTGTAATCGAGACCTCTTTTTCATCAGCACCATCTCTTACCGTTACATGCACTTCAGGCAAATCAATAAAAACGCCGCCATTTTTTTTACGCCGCAGAATATTACGGCGGGCAATCTCAAAAAGCGGCTTGAGTTTTTCATCATTTTTTTTATCTTCCGCTTGCTGATACGTTAAACGCTCCACGCTAACAATTGATTTTAGCACCTCGCACTCAACAATCGCACCTTCATCGTCAAGTATAATTTTAAACGACAAAGCATTTGAAGGATCAGAAAGCCCCAAAGCATAATCAGAAAGACACGATTCACTAAGCATTCGAGCCGTCCCCTCAGGCAGATACAGCGTTGCACCACGATTACGTGCATTGATGTCAATAGTCGAGTTAGGCAAAACCGAGCTTGCAGGATCTGCAATATGCACCCACAAAGCGGAGCCATCAAAACTTACAGCATCATCAGGGTCTGCACTCCACTCATTATCAATGGCAAAGGCAACATCTTTGATAGCAACACGCTCCTCAACGGGAGGACTTGGCAGCAAATCTGTTGAAGAATGCATCGACAGCCCCCAACGTGATGGATACGGATTTTTATACACCGACCAAACGCCTGTTTCCAGCAAAAGGGCATGGGCATTTTCTGGCGTTTCATGGATTCCAACTTCTTTAAGCGTCTTTGATTTTTCAGTTTTTCCCAAAGCAAGAGACTCAATCTCCTGCATAAAATGAAGATCTTCAGGAAGGTTAAGTTGTTTTGATCGCAAACGATTTAGAAAATCTTGGCGAATTGAGCTTTCTTTTTCTTTTTCAAGATTTTTTTGCCGAAGTTTTTCTATTTCAGCAAGGGATCGCACTTTAAAACTTACACGCTGTCCTTGGTCGCTCGCATCAAAAAAATACAGGCTCTCAATAATTTGTGTATAAAAATTCCATGCATTTTCAGGCAAAAAATCGCTCGAAAGCAAATCAGCTAAGTCAGTAAAATTAATACGCTCATCTTGAGTGCCCTCATACAGTTGCCATATCTCTTCAATAGCTAAGAGTTTAAGCTCACCTTTTTTTTCATAAAGGGCGTGCAAATCTTTTTCCGTTAAGGCACCATTACACAAAAAAATAATATCTTTTTCTCGAACTTTTTGAGTAGCTATATTTTTTTTATTCCCTTGTACTGTCAAAAATGCAATGGTATATTTTTCACCACACTCAACAATTACCGACGGAGCATTTTTGTATAAAACAACGCTTCCCTTTTGAAAAATTGTATCGGACATTGTGCAAGTATACTGCAGTTTAATTTTTTTAACAAGGAGAAAATTATTCAGAGGAGGCTTGATAGGCAAAATGAAATTTAAAAGTCGGTTTATTTAACGGATAATTGAATCAAAAAGTTGTTGCGTAAGGAGCCCCCAGCCATCAATGAGAATAAAAAGCATGAGCTTAAAAGGCATAGAAATCTGTATTGGCGGAAGCATAATCATACCCATCGACATCAAAATACTTGCCACAACCATATCAATTACAATAAAAGGGATATAAAGCATAATGCCTATCTTAAACGAAACTGTTAATTCATGCAAAATAAAAGCAGGAATCAGCACATATGTTGGCACATCTGCAAGCGTATTAGGTTTTTCAAGATTTCCCATGGCCATAAAAAGTGTTATGTAGTCAGTTTTATTAATCATTTGTTGATACATAAAAAGCCGCAAAGGGGACTCTGCTTGCGTGTAAGCCTGCTCAATGCTTATTTCTCCATCAGACAAAGGTTTAAATGATTTTTCATAAATTTGTGTAAAAGTTGGCCACATCACAAAAATCGTTATAAAAAATGCAATGCCGTTTAGAACAATCGTTGGTGGCACTTGCTGCAATGAAAGAGATCTTTTTATAAAATCAAGCACAATAGAAATACGCAAAAAACAAGTAACCAAAATAAGGATACTTGGAGCTAAGGAAAGCACAGTGAGCAAAAGCAGAACTTGCAAAGAGAAGGCAACTTCTTGACCTGTGGAAGGCTGAGTTAGCGTAAGATTAACAGACGGAATAGTTGGCGATTGCACTTGAGCAAAAGCTGAAAACGAGAACACAAAAATAATCGCTAAACAGATTTTTAAGCGATTCATCTATCTTCCCCACGAACATTAATATCATTGCGAATTTCACTTGTGGCTCTTGTCTCATCGGTCGTGCTAGCTTCTTTTCCTAGTCGCTCTAGTCGTTCTTGATTTTTCCGTAGAAAATCTTCTGCATTATCAGTTGTCTTTTTTAAAGTTTCATCAAGAGGAGATTGCATTTTAAGTGATGGAATAATTGCATTTAATATAGAAGAAAAATCTCTTCGTTTTCCTGTTGGCTCTGCACTCGCACTCAAAATCATAGAATCAATCAAATCTTTATCGGAAATCTCACCCAACAATTGAATATTTGACTCGCTTACTCCAATTAAAAAAGCTTGATTCCCAACAGAAACTACTTGAATTGAGCGATTTGCTCCCACAGGAAGCGTTGAAAGTTGCTTCAAAAAAGGATTTTCTTGAAAGCGTGGAGACATTCCTTTTTTGAGTAAAAATACCAAGCCGTAAATAACAGCAATCACAATCCCCAGCACTAAAATGAGGCGAATAAATAACCACAATGAGTTTTCTTGCACAGGAGTATTAGCAAGAGACGGACTTTCTGCCCCTATAATAAAGCTTTCTTCAGCATTTTGTGGTTGTAACTGAGTAATGTTCTCTTGTGCAAAACAAAAAGAAACGCTGTAAATCATTGTAAAAAAAACAAATAGCTTTTTAATACGAAACTCCAAAGTAAAATATTCAATCATGGTAATATAATTTTTACTTCTTTGCAAGATAGATCTAGTAAACAGAGCAAGAGAGAAACTAGATTTTTAATTCACGCTCGCATTAAAAACGTGAGTTTATGCTTTACATGGCGTCTTTTTTGATATCGCCATTAATTACCGTCATCAAAATATTAAAATGCTTGTCAAAAACAATCACGTCAGCATCGTAACCTGGAATAATGAAACCTTTTTTTCTAAAATTCATTACTTTTGCAGGATTTGCCGTTGCCGTTTGAATTGCGGTTGAAAGCGGAAAGTCATAGCTAACAAGGTTTTTTACGCCCTTAATCATCGTTAATGCAGAGCCTGCAATTATATCATCAGAAATACGATGAAAAAGTCCATTTTTCAAAACGACTTCTTTATTGTCAGCAAAAAATGGTGGTTCGGCTTGCATCGTTGGCTTTAGCGAGTCAGTTATCATAACAATTTTGTCAACAGGCTTATCTCTAAACAACAATTTTATAATATCAGGATGAACGTGAAAACCATCAGGGATAATTTCGCAAGACATTTCAGGATGAATTAAAATCGCTCCCGCTGCATTGGGATTTCGATGACTCATACTCGTCATCGCATTAAAAATATGCGTTGAATGCAAAATGCCCGCTTGCATTCCCTCAACCATGTGATCGTACTCAGCACAAGTGTGACCCGCTTGCAAAACAATTTCTTTTTTAAGGCAATACAATGCAAGCTCGCGCATTCCTTTTAATTCAGGGGCAACAGTCATATTTACAATCTTGCCGTTTGCAGCATCGTACAATTTTTTCATGCTTTCAATGCTCACGGGTTGCACCGCATTAGCATCAAGAGATCCAAGTTTTTGTGGCGAAATAAAGGGGCCTTCAAGATGGAGTCCCATAATCGTTGAGCCTACTTCTTTGCCAAAAGCACTCGTAATATTTTTTACCGTTTCAAGCATTTGCTTTTCTTCTTGCGGATAAAGCGTTGGAATAAAAGAAGTTACACCATAATCAGCTAAACGCTCTGACATTTCAAGCACAGACTCTCCCGTGCCATCATCAGTGCCAAATCCGCCAAAACCGTGAATATGTGTATCAATTAAGCCTGGCGAAATAAACGAGCCTTCAACATCGATTATGCGTGTATCCGCTGAGAATTTTTTTTGTAAAAATCTTTTTTCGGTAAAAACGTCCGCAATTTTACCATCCTCAAGTAAAACGGCAGAATTTGGCATTTCAGAAAATCCACTTAATAACGTTCCATTATGTAAACAAATTGGCATAATCGCTCCTTTTTAATCAAATGATTTTGATCACTTGCACTCTCAAAAATATACTTACAATGTATCATAAAAAACTGAAAATTGCAATCTTATTAATGAGGATTTCAAAGTCACGCGGTAGCGGACATTCAATTTTTTCAGGAATATTTAAATCATTTTTTGGTGATTTAACTTTTGTTAAGTAATATATAATAATTTAACTGATTTTTCTTTAAAAAAATGGACTTTTTAGCTATTTCTTAAAAATATATTTCAATAAAAAAACTGTATAAATAATTCCATACACCAAATTTTAAATGTGAAAACACTCACCAGTGTTACGATGGGGAAAAATATTAAAACTATTGGCGGTAATGCTTTAAATGCATATGGATTTATGGAAAATCTCACTCTTAATGAAGGATTAGATTCCGTTGGAGGGGAGTGGGGCTTTAATCAAGTAAATATAAAGTCCTATAAACCTTGTATTTTTCTCAAAATATTAGTAGACTGCTTGTATGTCATTTGTACAATTTTCATCACTCTCACTTGCCTTTGGTAATCGTGATATTCTAAAAAACATTACAATCAATTTGGCAAAGGGTACAAAGGCTGCCTTGGCAGGCGCAAATGGATCAGGCAAAACTACACTTATGAAAATCCTTTGTGGGCAAACGCAAAGCGATTCTGGTACCTGTGCAAAACAGAAAGACACAATTGTCTCATATCTTCCACAGTCAGGCATTACACACAGGGGCAAAACCGTTTTGCAAGAGGCTGATAGTGCGTTTAGTCGAGGTTACGATTTAGAAAAAGAGCTTGAAGAAATTGGGGATGCTCTAACAAGGCAAGAAATCCTTGATGACAAAAAAAAATCTGCACTTTTGCTGGAGCGTCATCATCACATTCAAACGCACCTTGAAGATATGCAGTGGTATCATCGCCATATTGCGGTAGAACAAACACTTGTTGGACTTGGATTTTCTCAAAAGGATTTTAATCGTTCCGTAGAGGAGTTTTCTGGCGGATGGCAAATGCGTATTGCACTAGCCAAAGTTTTACTTGAAAAACCCGACATTTTACTGTTAGATGAGCCAACCAATTACCTTGATTTAGAGGCTCGCAATTGGCTTGAAAATTATCTTGTTGATTTTTCTGGAGGCTTTTTACTTGTCTCCCATGACCGTTATTTTTTAGACGTAACAATAAATGAGGTTTATGAGCTTTTTAATGGCGAGTTAAAACGCTATGCGGGCAATTATACGCAATATGAAAAACTTCGAGCCATTGAGTTAGAAAGTTTGATTGCTCGCTATGAGCAACAGCAAATTGAGATACAAAACTTAGAGGATTTTGTCAGGCGTTTTCATGCAAAGGCAACAAAGGCGGCTCAAGCCCAAGAACGACAAAAAATGCTTGACAAAATGGAGCGTATTGAGATACCCGAAAGCCTCAAAAAGATACATTTCACTTTTCCGCCCTCTCCTCATTCAGGCAGAATTGTACTGACTATCAATAACTTAAATAAAAAATATCCGCTTGCTAATGGAAGTGTAAATCACGTTATAAAAGATTTTGATTTTACCTTAGAAAAAGGTAACCGACTAGTCGTTGTCGGTAAGAATGGAGCAGGAAAGTCGACACTTTTACGAATTCTAAGCGGATGCGACGCTGATTTTACTGGCGAAATTAAACTTGGCTCTGGGGTTGCCATTGGATACTTTTCTCAAGACAGTGCAGAAACAATGACTGGCACAGAAACTATTATAGAAATGTTTGAACGTGAGACCCCCTTAGACCTTATTCCCAAAATTCGTGATTTGCTGGGAGCCTTTTTGTTTCGCGGTGATGATGTGTATAAATCAATTTCAGTCTTATCTGGGGGTGAAAAAAGCCGTCTTGCCTTATTGCGATTGATGCTCAAACCAATCAATCTTTTGATTTTGGATGAGCCGACTAATCACTTGGACTTGGGATCAAAAGATGTTTTGTTGCAGGCGTTAAAAAGCTTTAGCGGTACGACTATCTTTGTCTCGCATGATAAGGGCTTTATTTTGGAGCTTGCAACACAAGTGCTTGAATTAACTCCATCACGTAGTCGACTTTTTCAGGGTGATTATCAATATTATTTGGATTCAAGTGAAAAAAATGATCAGCTAAGCGAAGAAAACCCTCTTGAACTCAAAACAACTGAAAAATTGGTAAAATCTGAAAACCAACAGCAGTGGCAGAATGACAAAAAACGTAAGGCTGAAATTCGCCGTCTCATAAAAGAGGAAGAAATTCTTGTTGATGAAATTGATTTGCTTGACACGACAATTGCGGCACTTGAAGAAAAACTTTCTTTGCCCGAAGTTTACTCAAGTGGGGAGCAATGCAAAATTGTTCAAGCTGAAATAGAGGCACACAAAAATCAACTGGATGAAAAAACAAGTCGCTGGGCACAAATTGGGGAGCTTTTAAGCGAATTGGAAAGCTGATTTTGAAAGATATATCAATCTAAAACCATGGGCTAGCTGTCGTTTTATTTTCTAAAGCCTGTTCAATATCATCAGAAAGTACATGAAAAAAATCAATATTTGTCCGTTTTTCTAGCTCGTCAACAGAAACAACAAAGCTTTCTAAGGGCTGGCTGGATTTTTCATTGGGCAAAATAAATGCAATCATAATTGTTTCGTCAGTTGCTGGATTTTTTGTACAAAGCACCTTGTAATAAAACTCAGGAACGGCAACTTTATTAACGCCAATCGTTTCGTATTGTTTTTTTTCCAGCACAGGCCCTGTAATCACATAAACAGAGCCAAAATGCTCTGCCCATTTGCGAACTCTATTTTCAAGACTTGACCAAATCCCTCTATTGAAAGATGGCGTTTGCGGACTCATATTGCTCATAAAAAAAGTATTGCTCATAGCCTCTTTGCTGAAGGCAAAATCGGCAGCAGGTGCTAAATGTCCTCGGTCATAGCCAGAGCCTCGGTAATCCTCTAGTTGAGCGGATCCTGTTGTAATTGATGAATCGGCACGAAAATTATCTCCGCGCTCAGCATTTTTTACTAATTCTTCTTTTGTTAAATGATAGGCAACCCATTCTGGCTGTTCGTAGGATTCCCTGTAGCACAGTACAAAGTCTGGTAAAATCCGTACTTCATGGTCGTCGGCTTTTTTTGCGGAAGTTTTTTCAATCGCTTTGCACTGCGGAATTTCAAATTGAGATAAGGCTTCCTTTTCGTTTGCAAATAGGCCTGCAAAAAAAAGGAAGAAACAACTTGCAATCAATATTTTTGTTTTGATAAAGAAATGATTATGTGTCATGTTTTGATTGTATAGTTTTTTTGTGAGCGGTTCAATTATATTGGCACATAAATTGCTAAAATTATCCTGTAATAATTGTTCCTGTTTTGCCTTGAACGCCTTCGCGAGCTTTTTCAAGCAACGTGATGAGCGTATACCGATTTTCCTTTGACTTTGCAAACTGGATTCCCGCTTCAACTTTTGGTTTCATCGAGCCTGCAGCAAAATGCCCCTCGTCCACATATTTTTGCATTTCTGCAATGCTCACCTTGCCCAACCATTGTTGATCGGGCTTGCCCCAATGTATGGCAGCTTTTTCAACGGCAGTTAAAATAATCAGCATGTCAGCATGCAATTCTTCGGCAAGAACGGCACTAGCAAAATCTTTATCAATAACGGCAGCCGCTCCCATAAGGTGATTGCCCTCTCGAATAACAGGAATTCCGCCACCGCCACAGCTAACAACAACTTGGCCTGCACTTACAAGCGTTTTAATCGTTTCAATTTCAACAATCTTTTTTGGTTTTGGGGATGCAACCACTCGCCGATAGCCACGCCCTGCGTCTTCAATCACCGCAACGCCTTGTGCTTGCAGTTTTTCTGCCTCATCCTTGCTCATAAATCCACCAATCGGCTTAGTCGGATTTGCAAAGGCGGCATCTTTTGCGTCAACTTCAACTTGCGTAACGACGGTTGCAACATCCTTTTTTATTCCTCTATCGAGCAATTCTTCACGCAAAAAATTTTGTAAATCATAGCCCACATAGCCTTGACTCATCGCAACACAAACCGACATTGGACACATCGAATATTTTTGGGGATTATTTTTGTGCATTTCACTCATTGCAAGATCAATCATTCCCACTTGAGGCCCATTTCCATGCGAGACAACGACATCATGGCCTTCTTCTATCAAATCCGCAATAGCCTTAACCGTAATTTTTACCGCATGCCGCTGTTCTTCTAAGTTATTTCCCAAAGCATTTCCGCCCAATGCTATAACGATTCTTTTTTTTGTCATACTTCTCCTTCTTTTGACACTCGCTTTAAAAACAAAACCGACTGAGCAAAAACTCCTACAAAAAGGGATTTTACCAGTCGATTTTTATGCAATATTAAAATTCTCTGCGTGAACCTTTTGCTTCAAGTCCTGCAAGAACGTCTTGCGGGTTACGAACCTTGCTCAAGAAAATCATTGCCGCAATGATATAGGGTTTCCAGCTTGCTTCCTTATACAATGGCACACGGTAGCGATCAAAAACGCTTGCGTCAACTTCGCCAACCTTGCAACTCACTCCCGTAATGTCGGCTGGAAGACAGTGCATATACAAAGCCTTACCGTCTTTTGTTGACTGCATTAGTTTTTCGGTGCATTGCCAATCATTTTGATTTTGAGCATTTTGTGCAAGCAATTCTTTTTCCAAAGCCTTAATTCCGTCAAAATCATTTTTTTCGTAAAGATCGGTTCTTTTTTCCATCGCGACAAAGGGCGCCCAGCTTTTTGGATAAACGATATCTGCATCTTTGAATGCTTCTGCCATCGAATTTGTCTTGGTAAAACTGCCGCCGTGAGCCTGTGCATTTCTCATGGCAACTTCTTCAACCTCGCTCATAACCTCGTATCCTTTTGGATGAGCAAGAGTTACGTTCATTCCAAATCGTGTCATAAGTCCAATAATGCCTTGAGGAACAGAAAGCGGCTTTCCATACGAGGGGGAATACGCCCACGTCATTGCAATTTTTTTACCACGAAGATTTTCAATTCCGCCAAACTCGTTAATCAAGTGCATTGCATCCGCCATTGATTGCGTTGGATGATCAATATCGCACTGTAGATTTACAAGTGTTGGACGCTGCTCAAGCACGCCATCAGAATGACCGTCTTGCACTGCCTGAGAAACTTCTTTCATATAGGTGTGCCCTTTTCCAATATACATATCATCCCGAATACCAATGACATCAGCCATGAAAGAAACCATGTTTGCTGTTTCACGAACCGTCTCTCCGTGAGCAATTTGAGATTTGCCCTCATCTAAGTCTTGCACATTCAGCCCCAAAAGATTACATGCTGAGGCATAACTAAACCGAGTGCGTGTTGAATTATCGCGAAAAATTGAAATCCCTAAACCTGTTTTGAAAATCTTTGATGAAATATTATTCACCCGCAAATCTTTCAAGGCTTCGGCAACCGTAAACACCGCATCTAGCTCATCGCGCGTTTTTTGCCATGTAAGAAAAAAATCATTGTTATACATTTTATTAAATCGTAGCCCATTAAGTGCTGAAACATACTTATCCATTATCATAAAAAACTCCTATAAAATAGCAAGCTCTGCTTGCATACAATTGGATTATCACAAAGTGATAAAAAACTCCTTGATTTTCGCAAGTTCTGCTTGCGTAAAATTGTAATAATTTATTTTTTGTTGCAATATATTGTTGGCAATGCGGCATAAACTGCGGCACATCGCACCAAATCAACCTTCCATGTTTTTTCATTCGGAGCATGCGCTTGTGCTTCAGCCCCCGGTCCAAAACCAATGCACGGAATCTTATTTCGCCCCATAATTGCAACGCCATTTGTTGAGAACGTCCACTTATCAGTGAGCGGACGCTCCTTTCTTTGCTTTTCTGTTTCAGGGCTGCCCAGTCGTGTTTCGCCGTACAATTCTTTGTATGCTTGCTCAAGTGACTGCGTAACCGCATGATCCTTTGGAATAACCCACGTTGGAAAATAGCACTCAATAGGATACACAAGCCCTTGCCACGAAGGACGCTCATAATTATACATAGAGACAACCACATCCGTGCCATATTTTTTTACCATCGGCAAATTGCGAATTTCTTCAAGGCAGCTTTCCCACGTTTCGCCTGCAGTCATTCGGCGGTCAAGTGAGACAGCACACGAATCAGCGACCGCACAGCGAGACGGCGAGGTAAAAAAGATTTCAGAAACCGTGATAGTCCCCCTCCCCAAAAAATTTGCCTCTTCAAACTGAGGATTATTTTTTTTGTCGAGCATTTTAACCAAGCCCTTAATTCCATTTGAATCACTGGCATCATTTTCGTTGAGGCTTCGCACATTTTGCAAGATATCCGCCATTTTATAAATGGCATTGTCCCCACGCTCAGGAGCAGAACCATGGCACGAAATCCCCTTAACATCAATGCGAATCTCCATACGGCCACGCTGCCCACGATAAATGCCACCATCCGTTGGCTCGGTCGACACAACAAATTCAGGCTTGATTTTTCCCTCATTGATAATGTACTGCCAACAAAGCCCATCGCAGTCTTCTTCTTGCACCGTCCCCGTCACCAAAACCGTGTACTTATCAGACAAAAGAGCATTGTCTTTCATGATTTTTGCCCCATAAACGGCAGAAACAATTCCTCCCAGCTGATCAGAAGTCCCCCTCCCGCCAATTTCGCTTTGCGTTTCAAAGCCCTTATACGGATCAAAATCCCAGTTTTCAATCTTCCCAACCCCAACCGTATCTATATGCGCATCAAAAGCAATCAGCGTTTTACCCGTTCCCATGTAGCCCAAAACATTCCCCATCGGATCAATTTCAACGCGGTCAAAACTCAAATCCCTCATTTCTTTAGCAATTCTCTCGATAACGCCCTTTTCTTCGGCACTTTCACCTGGAATTGCGATTAAATCACGCAAAAACGCTGTCATGTTTTTTTCATAGCCCTCAGCCTTCGCTTTTATTGCAGAAAAATCCACTCTTCGCCTCCTTTTTTACCACTAAGAATAAAAATATTTTACAACCAAATTTTCACCCTGTCAATCTTTTTTTTATTCTTTGCAAATAAATACGCATTGCATTAAAAAATATTGTAATTTTATATTGATTATTTTGAGATAATATATTTTTATTTGATAATATAAAATAAATTTCTGTATGGGTGCATTTTTCACTTCTTGAAAAACCGTGCTTTACGCTTAAATCTTTTGTAAAACCTTTTTTTTGTTTTACAAAAGGATACCGCTCCAATCACTTGCACAGCATTGCTCGTAACGCATTGTTGCCAAAATTAGTATTCAGTGCTAGAATGCAATGCCGTTATGAAAACTAGCTTAAATCTTGATGAACAATTTTTCTCGCATCCAATTCGTGATCCCTTGTGGAAGCATATTTACCTGCATCCCACATTGGTCGAGATTTGTAATACGCCGTCATTTTTACGTCTTTCGCACATAAAGCAGCTGGGGCCAACAAACCTGGTGTATCCTGGTGCAACTCACACGCGATCCCTTCATTCCCTTGGCGTTTTTCACTTGGCAAAAAAACTTTTGAAGCACTTATTACAAAAAGGTGCCTCGCAGTGGACATCTCAAACAGGAATTTGCTCCTTTTTGGCAGCATCTCTTTTGCATGACGTGGGGCATTTTCCGTTTACGCATTCTCTTAAAGAACTGCCGCTCAAAGATCATGAGCAATTGAGTGCACAGCTCATTTTGCCAGATTCCATTAAAACTCTTTTAGAACAATTTGGTGCAAATGCGGAACAAACCGCACACATTATTGATCACAGTATGCCAACAACTGACGAGGAAACGCTTTTTTACCGCAAGCTTCTTTCGGGCGTTCTTGACCCTGATAAGCTCGATTATTTGAATCGGGATGCTTTTTTTTGCGGCGTTCCGTATGGAATTCAAGACACGGATTATATTTTTTCTCAGCTCATTCCGCACAAGGAAAAAGGAGCCGTCCTTAATGCCCAAGCCATTTTGGCCGTTGAAAGCTTACTTTTTTCAAAGTACATGATGTATCGCTCCGTTTATTGGCATAAATATGTGCGAGTGGCAACGGCAATGATGAAAAAAACTCTTTTTGCCGCCTTAAATCAGCATATTATAAGCCCTGAACAATTGTATACATGCACGGACACAGATGTTTTAAATTTGCTCAAAAATAAAAACTTTGATGAAAAATTTTGCGTTGAATCGTTGTGTAATCAAAAATTGTATCGAATCCTTAGCGAAGAGCCCTTTAATGAGAAAAATGCTGAGCATAAAAATTTACAAGATTTAGCATATCGAACGCACGCAGAAAAAGAGCTTGCAAAGAAATTGGGCAAAAAACCGCATGAAGTTTTGATAGATATTCCAGAAAAAATTTCTTTTGAAAGTGATTTATGGATTAGCGATGAAATGACAACATTTTCTTCTAGCTCAACCGTTTTTAAGAATGAAACTATCGCATCTTTTACGAGCGTTTTACGAAAAGTGCGCGTCGCAGTCTGTCAATAATAAATTGATTTTGGCAGAATAATTTTTATTTCAAAAAAAATCTTTGTCAGTGTTATCGAACACCTCATCTATTACTTGTTCAATTTTTTGGCGGAGTTCTTTTTTCGAATTTTTATACGGATTATTTGTTAATATCGATTTATCGAATAAGTCAATGTCATCAATTTTAAGGGCAGCGGCAATAGCATGAAGTACTTGTAAGGATGGAAATCGCCTGCCTTTTTCAAGTAAGGCTATGTATGTTGCTGATACATCTGCCATTTCAGCCAACTTGACTTGTGAAATTCCTTGAATCCTACGATATTTTTTTATATTTTTTGCAAGACATTCTTGTAATAGTTTCATAAGCCCTCAAAAGGATAACTAGAATACATAATTAAAAATATACAAAAAACATATTGACCGTTAAGTATTTTGTTGATACTATAATTTTTACTTAACTTACAGTTAAGAAATAAAGATGAACACGGGGGCTTTTTATGAAAAAAAGTTTAGTTTTGGGCATAGTATTGCTATGCATGAGTTTTAGCACATTTGCTATTGATTTTTCTGTCGGGGGAACTTTGCTTGGCATTGGCCCTTCATTTTCGAGAAGTAAGAGTTTTAAGACTACGGAAGATAATACTGCTTTCGATAAATCTTTTAGCTCGATAGTGTTTGCCCCTGTGATTTCTGTAAATACACTTGCTGAGTTTATTCCATATTTTGGAACGGAAATTGGGCTAGGGTTTGGCACATCAAAATCAGGAAGGCAAGATATACTTGGGGTAACAAACAAGACTTATAGTTTTGATGAATTAGTTATTCCTGTATTTTTGCGCGGTCAACTTCCTTTTGGAAAAGGGAGCATTGCTTATTTAGGTCTTGGTTTTAATGTAGGAATTACATTAGCCGTTACTGAACGAAACGAAGATAAAACTAATGGCAGTGGCAGTAAAGCAGAAAGAGATAGTCGGAAACTAGCTAAAAACGAATATTCATCATTTTCAACTGCTCTAATGTTTGCTTTAGGTTGTGAGTTTAAAGCAGCTGAAAAACATTTTTTTGGTGTGCGTATGCAATATAATCTTGGCATTATAGGAAAAGAAATATATCCA
>JBOFSR010000130.1:0-7480 GCA_051651645.1 Treponemataceae bacterium
CCTGTTGATAGAGTTGAAGTTTCACAGTCAACATTATCAATTCTTTTAGATGAAAAAAGTACGCTTTTAAAAGAGGTCGTTTATCCGAGGGATGCAACGACTAAGGGTGTTAGTTGGAAAAGTGAGCATCCTAATATAGTAAAAGTTGATGCAAAGACAGGTGCTGTTGAAGGACTTTCGCTTGGAAGCTCTAGGGTGAGCGTAATAACTGATGATGGAGCAAAAACTGCTAGTTGTGTAGTAACGGTAGAAAATCCACCCGTAACGGATATAACATTTAATCCAAGTTCTGTAAGTTTTTCTTCAGGGGGACGGCAAAAAGTTATAGCGACGGTTATGCCAAGTAATAGCTCGACAATTCCTACGTGGACATCAAGTAATACGAGCGTTGCTGAGCTAGAGGGCAGTGGTAAAGAGGTAACGGTTAAGGGCTGGTCTGGGGGGAGTACTACCGTTAGTGTAAAAGGGGATAATACAACTAAGAGCTTTAACGTTACGGTGAGTGGGCTTGGGTATAGCTACACGGCAACACAGGTGAATGTAACAGGTGTGGGAAGTTTGACAGGAGATGTGGAGATAGGAATTCCAAGCAGTGTTCATGGGGTAGAAGTAACAGCCATAGATACAAATGCTTTTCAAAATAATGCAGTCCTTGAAACGATTCGTATTCCAAGTTCGATAACATCAATTGGAAGTAATGCGTTTAATAATGCGAGTAAGCTTAAAACAGTTTATATAGACAGTGATACGGTTGGAAATCTTCCTAGTAATGAGTCAATGCTTTTTTCAAAGCTTGAGGTAGTGCATGTAAAAGAAGATATTCTAATTAATTCAGCGAGCTATATTGGAAAGTACTTCAAAGATAAGGGCAGTGTATCTAATGGATATATTCCATATAAAAAGACAGGAATCCCTGTTTCTTCTATTACTTTGAATAAGTCTAAAACTCGATTAGTTGTAGGTGGCGATGAGACTTTACGGGCAACTGTTTACCCTGATGATGCAAATAATAAGAGTATATGCTGGAGTAGTTCTGATTCAAGTATCGCGTCAGTTGATCCTGTAACGGGAAAGGTTTTTGCCCATTCATACGGGACTGCAATAATTAAGGCAGCAGCTGACAGTGGAGTGTCTGAGCCGTGTACGGTAAATGTTTTTGACTGGGCCTCTTCTGGTACAGGAAAGATTCAGGAGTTGACTGATAAATCAGACAATAACTCGAAAGTTTTGCGTATAACAATTGATTCTCAAGGATGGTCAAACTATCATACTGATATAAATCCTACAAACCCAAAACCTGTTAAAGATGTAGAGGAGTTGCATTTTGTTATTCCAGGGGGAGATACAAACAGAAACTTACAAATACTGAGTTCTTGTGATACGGATAAAAATGTGTATATCACAATGCAAGATAAAGCTGAAGTTTGGGAGGGGGATAATGGTAGTGGCTTACGAATTAGAGGATCAGGTAAAGGAAAGATAACTATTCACTTACGATTGCTTGGTAGTAAAAATGATAAACACTATGAAAATCGTATTTGGTCTGGAAAGAAAAACTCTAAATGGGAAAGTATTTATCAGTCAAATGATGGATCGGCTGAAATAGTTTTATATGGTTCAGGCAGTAGTAGTACGAACTACTTTACTTTGAGAGCAGGTGGTCAAACAAGCACTGTGATAGATGGTAGTAATATTTTGATGCGTGGATCATATTCCTCAACAGTTACAAGTCCTTCTCATAGCATATCTTTTCCATTGAAGGGAACATATAATGGAAAAAAGAAATGTGATATCCTTAAGTTAGAAATTAATTCACGGGTACGACTAAATGGTATAAAAATCAAAGAAGATATTTCTAGTTTGCAGATTGATGAGTCAAAACAATTGCAGGCTGTTTTTTATCCAAGTGCTGCAGCGAATAGAAAAGTTGAATGGAGTTCTAGTAATAATAATATTGTGCGTATTACAAAGTCAGGTATGATAACGGGCGTAAGCCCTGGAAGTGCAACGATTATGGTTCGATCAGATGATGGTGGGTGGTTTGATGAGATAACTATTACTGTTAAAGCAAAGATAGATCCTGAAAATTTAATTATGGATGTAGGTGAAACAAGAGATTTAGAAATATTTTTGCCTGCCAATAGTGTTAGTTTATGGAAAGAGAGTGATAAAAATCTTATAACGCTTGATGTAACAGGTAAAAAGGCACGCGTAAACGCATGGTCAGCAGGAAATGCACGAGTTACGGTAGAAGGCGATGGATTTAAAACAATTGCTAACGTAAGAGTAACGGGGTTGAGTTATTCTCGAAGTGCAACACAACTGACTGTTACAGGGTATGGAGCAAGTACCGATAAAGCAGAAATTATTATTCCTAGTAGTGTACATGGTATACCTGTAAATAAAATTGATAGAGAGGCTTTGGATCATAATTTAAAAATAGTAATACTTCGTTTGCCAAGCAGTATAGAGAGTATTGGAGAGAAAGCCTTTTTTAATACGATAAATCTACAAAGTGTATATGTCGACAGCGAAAGTATAGCAAACTTAAGAGATAATTCATCTAATCTTTTTGACTCAGCGAATTTTATATACGTAAAGGAAGGAATAACTGTTAATTCTAATAGTTATATAGAGAAAAATTATTATAAGGGAAGTGTATTCAATGGGTATGTGCAATATGCAAATGTAGTAACACAGATAATGCCAAATCCTGCAAGTATTTCAATTCGAGCAGGTGGGAGCGTAGAGGTTAGTACAACTGTATTTCCAAGTCAAATTCCAACTGCTCTTGAGTGGTCTGGCAATTATTCTGATGCTGCAAGTATCGAAGGTAACAATAGAAATGCTATTATTAAGGGCTGGACGGCTAATAATGGGGCTGTTGGGAAGGGAAAGTTTGTGGTGGAAAGTGGTAGCGTTAAATCAAATATTGAGGTTAGTGTAAGTGGTCTAAAGTATCTTCAAAATGATAATGAAATATCAGTAGATGGGATAGGAACTCTGACTAATTATGACATAACAATTCCAAGCAATTTGCATGGAATACCTGTTACGAGTATTTCTGGTTTTTATGGTACAGTTGATAGAGTTGAAGTTATTAGTATACCTAGCACAATAAAAGCCGTAGGAGCATCTGTTTTTGGTTCTGCACGTAGTCTTAGAAAAGCTTATATTGATAGTGAGATAGTAGCAAATTTTCCAACTAACGAAACATCTCTTTTTACTAACTTGGAGACGGTGTATATAAAAGATGGTATAACTCTTAATGAAAATAGCTTTGTCTCTAAATATTTTTCAAAGAAAGGCTCTTCTGATAATGGGTATACTCCGTATAATCGATCAACTATAAGTTCTAGCAGTCATTTAAACAAAACTTTTTTGAAGCTCTTTGTTGGGGAGGAGTATACATTAAAAGCAACTCTTTTGCCTGAAGATGCGACTGATAAAACTATAACATGGTCGGGAAGTGATTCCTATGTCCGCGTTAATCCTGTAACAGGAACTGTTTTTGCGGCGGCTCAAACGTATAATAACAATAGCAGTATCATAACTGCAACAACAGAAGCAGGTGTAGTAGTGGGAACCTGTGAAGTAAAAACTTTTAATTGGTCTTCTATCCCTTCAAGTGGACGCATTCAACAATTGACAGATAAAGAAGATAATAACTCTAAGGTTTTACGAATAACAATTAATTCAGCGGGAGAATCACACTATCATACGCGTTTAGATCCTCTGGATCCAACGGAGTTGAAAGATGTAAATGATATGCATTTTAATATTCCAAGTGGTGCAACTGATAGAAACTTACAAATAGTAAACTACTGTGATATGGATAAAAATGTATATATTACAATGCAAGAGAAAGCAGAGGTTTGGGAGGCTGATAATGGTAGTGGGTTAAGAATCTATGGCACGGGCAAAGGAAAAATAACTATTCATATACGGGTGCTTGGAGTAAGTAAGAAAGAAAACCGTATTTGGTCTGGTAAAGGTGTTTCATCTTGGGCTGCTATTGATAAGAGTGGGTTTTTTCCTGCTGAAATTGTTTTTAGGGGGGAGAAGGACAATGTTCTTTCATTGCGTTCAGGAGGTGAAACTAAATATTTGATAGGTGGTAATGTTTCTTTAAGATCTGCTTATGGATATCGTATGTATAGTCCAACTCACTCTATTTCTTTTCCTCACCAAGGCAGTTTTCAGGGAGATAAAAATCGTGATATTATGACCGTTGGATTTAGGTCTTTGATTCTTCCTTCTTCACTTAAAATAGATTTTGGAGATCCTTTGTTGCTTGTTGGTGAAACAAGGCGTTTGTATCCTATCTTGTCTCCTTCCAACACTGATTGCACTAATGTTATCTGGCATAGTAGTGATGAAAGTATTGCAAAAATAGATGCTAAAACAGGGGAGCTTCAAGCCATTAGTGCAGGAAAAGCAATTATTACGGTATATTCAGATTATTCACCACTTAGCTTCTCTGCTCCCATTACAATTAGAGAAAAAGATATGCTTGATTTTGAGCTTGTTGGAAGAACATACCATGTTACAGGGATTGGCTCTTATGAAAGTTCAAATCTTGTAATTCCAGATACTCACCAGGGCTTGCCAGTAACGGAAATTGCAGCAAATGCTTTTGATAAAACCAGGAATACTCATGATATAGTACGAGTTTCTTTTGGGAAAAATATTACGAGAATAGGAACCTTTGCTTTTTATAAACAAAGAATGGAAAATCTTACTATTCCTTCATACATAACGTATATTGGTGTTCAGTCTTTTCAAGGTGAAACAATTAAAAACCTTACATTTGAAAGATCTTCAACGCCTTTGAAAATAGACCATATGGCTTTTTTTGAACAAAGGATGGAAAATCTTACTATTCCTTCACGTGTAGTGGAGATCGGAAATGCCGCTTTTTCAAAAGGAGTAATCAAAAATCTTATATTTGAAAGCTCTTCAACGCCGCTGAAAATAGGAAACTCTGCTTTTTATCAACAAAGGATGGAAAATCTTACTATTCCAGCACACGTAAGCAGTATTGGAAGATTTGCTTTTGCAAAAGGCGTAATTAAAAATCTTACTTTTGAAAATGGCTCTTTGCCTTTAATAATAGGCGAACAGGCTTTTCAAGAGCAAGGAATGCAAACTCTTAACATTGTCTCACGTATAACAGAAATTGGAAAACAAGCCTTTGCCGATGGAGTAATCAAAAATCTTACTTTTGAAAGCTCCTCAACGCCGTTGAAAATAGGTGAGTCTGCTTTTTATGCTCAAAAGATAGAAAGTCTTACTATTCCCTCACGGATATCGGTAATTTCTCGATCTGCTTTTAGTACGTATAAAGGGCGTGGGACGATTAAAAATCTTACTTTTGAAGAAGGGAAGACTCCTTTAGTAATAGGTGATAACGCTTTTCAATACCATAAAATAGAAGAACTTACTATTCCTATGCGTGTAACATCAATTGGAAGGTATTCTTTTATAACAGAAAATCCTGTGATTAAGAAACTTAGCTTTGAAAAAGGATCACTGTTAACTTTTATTGATGACTTTAGTTTTTATAATGCAGGAATAGATAAACTGGTAATTCCACCGTATCTAAATTTAACTGGTGTTCATGCCTTTGGATTTACCTCTAATCTTAAGTTTGTCTATTGTGACAGTCAGGAATTTGTTTCTAGGGCAAACGATCCTTCATTTTTACTTAGCAATTTAAGAGGTGTTTTTGTAAAAGAGACGCTGGAAGTTCCTGAGCATAGTTATATTCGTAATAATTTTACAGATGTAAGTTCTGCTAGTGGAGGATATGTTTTATACCGTGCCGTTGAAGCTGCCTCAATTACTTTGAATAAGAATGAAACCCGATTAGTAGTTGGAGGATATGAGCCTTTAGTTGCAACAATCCTGCCTAAGGATGCAAAGGACAAATCTATTGTATGGAAAAGTGATAATACTTATGTTGCATCAGTTGATCCTGTAGAGGGAAAGGTTTTTGCCTATTCTACAGGTAGCACAGTAATTAGAGCAATATCGAGTAATGGACTTGTTGCTACGTGTACTGTAACTGTTTTTGATTGGAATTCCTCAACGGGGAGCATACAAAAGGTTACAGATAGGGAAGATAATAATTCTAGTGTTTTACGCATAACTATTGATCCAAGAGGAAGGTCTCATTATCATATGGATAATGATCCAAGGCCAAATGAGGATGTTGAAAAATTACATTTTAGTATTCCCGCTGGTAATACGGATAGAAACTTGCAAGTTGTCAGTTATAGTGATGTGAATAAAAATGTATATATCACTATGCAAGATAAGGCAAAAGTTTGGGAATCAGACAATGGTAGTGGCCTTCGTGTTAAAGGGTACGGTAAAGGAAAAATAACTATTCATTTAAGATTGCTTGGTAGTAAAAATGATAAGAAATATGAAAACCGTATTTGGTCTGGTAAAGGTGTGTCTCAGTGGCCAGCCATTAAACTTGATACGGATGCTTTTACTCCTGCAGATATTGTTTTTTATAGTCCAACTGATAGAAGTAGTTATTTAACATTACGATCTGGTGGTAAAACAAATCT
Organism: Treponemataceae bacterium; assembly: GCA_051651645.1. Lineage (GTDB taxonomy): Bacteria > Spirochaetota > Spirochaetia > Treponematales > Treponemataceae > JBOFSR01. The sequence goes on from JBOFSR010000130.1 coordinate 6,582, forward strand.
TTTGGTTTCTGAGGATATTGGATTAAGATCTGCCTATGGGTTTGTAGGTGCAAATCTAAATGGCCCTATTTATGGAAAAAAGAATTGCGATATAAAAAAGCTAGAAATACAGCCTGTTAAACGATTAGAAAGGATTGCTATATATGGAAAAGTTACTTCGATGGATATAGGTAAATCACAAAAAATAGACATAATACTTAATCCCTCGAATGCAAGTAATAATAGGGTTATATGGTCTACTAGTGATACTCATGTGGTATCTGTGCGTTATAATGAAATACAGGCTAGAGGACCAGGTCAAGCAACTATTATGGCACGATCAACAGATGGAGGGCTCTCAGATTCTTTTGTTGTTACGGTACAGCCTTAAAATTTGAACTAAAAGAAATAGGTTTAGAAAGCAGTACTATTCTCGGTTAAGAAATCCCCCTGCTTTTGGGGGTATGTGTAAAGTATATAATTTTAAATTTCTTAGTAAAGACTAGTTGACATTTTACATGAAACTATGTAAAATGGTGTTTAGCAAACTTTAGAGAAGGTAGGATTATTAGATGAAAAAAGTCGGCATACAAAAACAAGGGCAAATATTATTGGTGGGAATTCTCACACTCAGTTTAATTGCAGGATTACTTGGTTGCTCATTTGAAGGGGAGAAGGCAGGAGGAGTGCTTGAGTTTGCAGGTGGCAAAGAAGTGGCCGTTGCGTTAGAAAAAGAATATTATCAGGTTGAGCTTTCAAAGGCTATAAGTGGCGTAATAACATATAAGAGTTTGAGTGATGAAGTAGCACTCGTTGATGGGAAGGGGAAGGTTCAATTACTTAGAGCAGGGGTAGCTGAAATTGAAGTAAAACGGCTTGAGAGTGCAACAGAAAAAGAGATTCGAGAAGTCTTAAAAATT
>JBOFSR010000131.1:0-21463 GCA_051651645.1 Treponemataceae bacterium
ATCACCGCACAATCATCAATAAAAATGGCAAGCCGTCACAAACTGACTTTCAGCTAATTTCCACGCATGCCAAATTTTCATGGATTAAAGCACTACCTATCAGTGGTCGCACGCATCAAATCAGAGTTCACCTGCAACATTGCGGATTACCAATTGTGTGCGATTCGCTTTATAACCAATACAGCAAGCCTCTTTTTTTATCCAGCTTCAAAAAAAACTGGCGTGGCGATTCCTTTGAGGAAAAACCGCTGCTCAACCGACTAGCCTTGCACGCCCACCAAATTGAATTTTCACATCCGACAACAAAGCAAAATATGATTTTTACCGCTGATTATCCAAAAGATTTGGCAGCTATAAAAAAACAATTAAAGTAAAATCGAAATTTTAAGAAAAGAATTTTCAGCAAAAAAAGTACGTCTAGTACGTGTTTTCATCCATTGATTGAAAATCGCTCAGCACGGTTTCAATTCGAGTTAACTGACGGTTAATAATTTTTTCATAGTCTAGCAGGCCTTCGTTGATGCGATAAAGCTCATCTTCCCAGTTTTGGATCCCTTTAACAAAGAGAAACTTAAATTGAGGGGCGTTCGCTTTTTTTACCCACTCTTGCACTTGAGCCCAATAATAAAGTCCTGCTGTATAAGAACTTTTCGCTGTTTCTAAATCAACAAGATACTGATCTTTCCAGGGAGCGTCATAAAAATAGGCAACGTTTTTATCCCAATTTTTTCCCAGCCGTAAATGCTGCTCAATCAACTTTAAGTTTACATGCATCATAAAAAGATATCGATATTTTTCCCAATCAGTCTTGTTTTCAATATGAGCTAACGCATACCGAGGATTTGCAAAACTCGATGCGGCAGCTCTTTCTAGCCAATAAATATTTTCAAGTACAGCATCAGGGGACTGCACGTAATGCGTATGAAATAATTTGTAAAATTGTTCCTTGTACACAATTCCATACGAAAAAAGAGGGCTTGTGGTAAAAAGGAGTACAATAAAACACAAAAATGAAAGTGCTCGTAAAAATTGATTTTTCACATTATTTGTATCGGCAGATTTTTTAACTCAGCTAAGATTTTTTCAGTAATTGATTCAATTGATTGTGTTGCATCAATGCGAACAATTTTCATACCGCTTACTACATTCTGCTCATAAAAATTAATGACAGTACTGTAACTTTGAGAAGTTTTTTTTAAAAAATCTTCTTTTTCATAAATCTCTGTTACACCACGATTTTTAATTCTCTGCAAAGAAACTTCTGGCTGTATGTCAAAGAAAAAAAGAATTTGCGGCAAGGGAAATCGTTGATTTAAAAGAGCAGGCAATTCTTCTCCGCATTCTTGGCTTTGATACGCAAGGCTTGAAAAAATATAGCGGTCGCAGATGACAGCACGATTTTGCTCAAGCTGTTCAATTATTCCGCCCTTGCCATACATATGCTCGCAACGATCAGCGGCAAAAAGGTAGGCGATTGTTTGTGGGTGAACGCTGACTTTCGCAGCCAAAATTTGACGCAAAAATGTTCCTGTCTCACTGGAAGTTGGCTCCGCGGTAAAATGAACAGTGTTCAATTTTAATCGTTCTTTTAATATATTCATCTGTGTTGAAGTTCCAGAGCCATCAATTCCTTCAAATACAATAAAATTTTGTAAGACCACGTTTTAACCCCTATTATTTATTGATTAAATATGCTATTATAGTGTATAATGGGTGTAAGGTCTAGTAATAAAAAAACACTTCTAAAAAAATATATTTTTGGAATTAGTGTTGTTCTAGTCATATTTCTTTTTTCTCTTTTAATTTTGCCTCCTTTGTACAATAAAGTAACGCAATTTTTAAATAACGAGAAAAACGCCCTTTTGTCATACTTAGAGGATCAGTTTTCGATCAGCTTTTCATATGAATCTTTGTCCCCTTCCTTGCTTTCAGGAATTCGTTTACGAAATTTTACCATTACAGATACAAGCTCCCAAACACGCGTTGTGCATTTAAATTCATTTTATGTGAAATACAATCTTTTTCAGGTTTTGAAAAATGGAATGTTTCAAAGTATTGACGCTATCATCCTTGACGGTGGCGTTATTCGCTACGACAAAAATAAAAATGCCGTTTTAGCAAATAAAATTAGTGCATTCATCAATGAAAACAAGCAAGCAAAGGAAATCCTTGTACTCGCACAAGACACGAAAGCTCTTGAGTCTGATGAGAATTTTACACAAGAAGCAATTGAGGAATCAACTGAACGCAAAAAAAATAAACCTCCTACGATACTTTTACCCCCTGTCGTCCAGCTAAAAAATTATGTTTTTCAATATGTTGATAATTATTTTGAATCAAACCTTGAATTAAAGTCAGCATTATTATATTCACAGGGAGTTGATGGCGGCCCACAGTTTTTTATTGAAGGTCAAGCAGGGACAACAATTAAAGAAGGGCTGATCAACTTTTTAACGGAGGCACACACAGGCTTTTTTATTACAGGAAAATTTTCGCCCGATTTGCAAACAAGCTCCACTCAAATTCGCTTTGAATCACTTCGCACAGAAACATATTCCCTCAACCGCCTTGCTTTTTTGCTTTCGCATGATAGAAACATTTTCAAAATCAGATCAATTCGAAACTTACAGCCTTACAATCTAACGGCAAATTTTGACACCTTCACGTCAAAAGGAGAATTACATTTTGACGCACATCAGTTAAATCCTTTTTCGCTTTTTGAAACTACTCGCTCATCAGCACTTTTAGAGAAAATTCATGGATCGTTAATTTCAGGCAATTACGACATTGGCTTTGATTTTAACAAGAAAGCTTTTTCATACAAGGCAAAAGGCGATGTTTTTTTTCCAAAACACTTACTCGGAGAGGAGCTTTCCTCATTCTTTGCATTCAACGGAAACGAAAAACTCATTACCATCAAAAACTTTTCCATTACATCGGAACTCATCAATGCATCCGCCCAAGGAAGTTTTGATTTTATAACACGACAACCACAAGGATATGTAGCAATTGAATCCTTAAAGCTTGAAAACGGGAATAATGCCCAAGCAGAGTTTTTTATCGACAAGCTCCCCGAGGGATTTATGGTTTTTGTGCCGCAAATCTTCTTTAAGGACAATGCTTTAACCGCTTTGCAAGCAACCTTTTTGCCCGCAGAAGAATCTTTGGATTTTTCATTTGAGGCCTATGATTTTTCACATTACGAATATGATATACCAGGAAAAATTTCTTTGGAGGGTAGCTTCTTTATAAATGAAGAGCCCTATATTCAGTCCTCTCTTTCTTTTGAAAACTTTTTTATTGACACAATCGTTCAAGCGATTGCCTTTTTCTCTCCCGCAAACAAGCAATGGGCACTTAATCAGACTGCAAACATAACATCAACATATCTGCTTAACACGGATACCTACCTGTCAACGAACTTTTCTGATTTTTCTGTAAACGTAGCCACAACTCTGGTAACAAACACCGTAAGAGACCGTGAATACGCAATTTTTTCTCTTTCTGGTAGCTCCTCAAGCTTTAACTTATCTCAACTAGAAATGCTAATCGGTGGGCAATTGATTTTTGCAACGGGAGACGTTTTTATTGGTGAAAATTTCTCCGACGTTAATTTTTCAACAACACTCACAGCAAACTCTGTTCCATACAATATTTATGCAACATACGTACCAGATCAAACTCTTTCTGTTTATGGCGATTATGGCTTGACGGCCTTTGTAGACTTGACAAATAATTTTTCTAAAATTGGCTCCATCAGCATGACCAATTTTCCTGTTCCAATTCAAAAAGCGGTTTTTGGCATTAGCACACAAGTGGGATTTTCTTTCGGTGAAAGCAGTCCTCTTGCAGTAACTATCGAAAGCTTTAGCACCGTGGAAATCACAGAAACAATTGATTTAAAACCACGATTTGGCTTGAGCGGGCATATTATCAACAACGAGTTATATTTTAATACCATCACCTACAACGATACGATTTCATCCCTGTCAGGGAACTCTCGTGCGAGCTGGAACTCCATTGATGAGATTTTTGAATCATTTTATTTTGAATTAATTATGACAAACGAGGCAAATAATGAAAAAATTACAGCCAGCGGGCTTGCAAACAATACAAAAAAATTACAGCCCGAAAAAATAAATTTTGCAAAGGATGTTGCCCTTTTTGCAAATATTTCAACATCAAATTTTACTCTTTCTCGCTTTTTCGAAAATCAAAAAGTTGAGGATTTTCTGAGTGCAACACTGACGCTTTCTGGAACACTAGAGGATCCGCTAGTAAATATTGATATTGACAAAGTCCTGCTTTCCGTTAATGGACAGCCACTTGAAGCAAGCGGTAGCATTGATATTGAACAAGAAATGATTCGCGTAAAAGGCTTTAATTTTGCCCTGATGCAACACCAATTACAAAATATTTTTGTTGATTTTTCCTTGCATGATTTTAATGCAAACTTAACGACTGAGTACTACGGAGCTTTTGGAAGTGATTTTATCCGTGCCCCCGTGCAAATTCTTGTTGGTACAAAGCCTAAGCAAAACAAAAAAATCGCTCTTCGAAAGAATTTTTTTACACAGTTTGATGCGTTTAACATTGACGTAATTTTAAGCGAAATCAATGGCAGTTTTTTTGAAACAATGCCAACAATCACGTTTTCTGCACGACGAAGCACAGGCCGTTTTGACATTTCTGGCGGCTATAACCTGAGCGTTCTCGGCTATTTACTTGACACAGGAGAGCTGCTACTCAATTTAAAAGATCCGCTACCCGTTCAGCTAACCGCACAGGGAACAATAAAAGACAATCATCTTGACATTAGCATAAATGACTTAAACGCAGATCTTTCTGCATTCAGCAAAGTTTTAAACTATCCGTATATAGCCGTTAATACAGCCTTGCTAAAGGGCAATTTTCATATTGGTGGCTTGTTTTCAGACCCTGAATTTTCTGGCGAGGTTTTTGGCACTCAAGTTAATCTTGGTATTCCAGATTACGTTGGCGAAAATTTGCTCACAGATACTTTATATGCTCAATTTATCCAAAACGATCTCATTGTTGACAACGTGCTTTTTAAAACGCAAAAAGGACAAGTTGCTGTCAATATGGACATGTCTTTTGATCGATGGAAAATGGATACGATCAACTTATCGACTCGGATGATTGGGAAAAAAAGTCGCGTTGTAGCCAAGTATAAAATCCCCATGTTTGAAATTACCGCAGACGCAACGGCTAACTTGGATCTAAAAATTCAACTAGGATCAATTTCCGTTACGGGAGATCTTTTCATTGAAAATGCGGACGCGGTTGTTTCCTCGTCAAAAAATGAAACCTTCATCGGAGATCCCAATGTTGCAGCTGAAGTTGACCTGCAAATCCTTTTAGGAAAGAAGGTTCAAGCATTCTTTCCATCAAAGACAAATCCTCTCATTCGCGGATTAATTGAACCGCAAACGCCCCTATCGGTCAACTATGATTCTGTCTCTGGAGATTTTGAATTCAAAGGGGATTTAAATCTACGCGGTGGGGAAGTCCTATATGTAAAGCGAAATTTCTACCTTAAAGAAGGACGCGTTGTTCTTAACGCAACACAAGACTCCTTTGACCCACTTATAACCGTTCGAGCTGAAATTAAAGAGCGCGACATTAACAACCGATCCATCACCATCGTTTTGTCATCGATAAATCAGCCACTGAGCGAATTTAGCTTGGGAGCAGGCACTCAATTTTCATCTATTCCTGCAAAGAACGAGCATGAAATTATGAAAATGCTGGGGCAGGTATTTTTTGCAGACGGCGAGGCAGAAAATCAATGGGGAGATGTTCTTTCAAGCGTGGCAGACTATGGTGTGCAAGTTGCGTTATTTAGAAAGGTTGAAACCCAGTTGCGTAATTGGTTTAATCTTGATATATTTTCACTGCGACTACCCTTTGTACAAAATACAATGGCTCAGATTCTCAACCAAAATCAAACAACAAACCAGATGACGTTTGGAAACTTTTTTAACAATTCAACCGTTTATGTTGGAAAGTATTTTGGGGATGTGATTTATGTCGACGCTTCACTTGAATTAAGTTTTGAAGAAGATAACGCAGGGGCGGCGGCAACAAATGTGCAAAGTATTAGTTTTCAGCCATCGATTGGATTAGAGCTAGAATCACCTTTTGGAAATATAAAATGGGCATTATCGCCAGAAATTGATAAAAAATTAAAACCCATTGTGCAATACAATTCAATTAGTGTGTCTTGGAAATTTGTTATGAATTAAATTTAATTAATTTGCCATCTTCTACTAGATTAAATCGCAATTAACGCTTAAAATAAGGTTTTACACAGGAGCTTGTTTACATGTTTGCATTTGAAAGAAAAAAAGTTTTTTTGTTTTTACTACTCATTTGTATGAGTTTTTTTGCATTTTCACAGTCTGAAGGCGAGTGGTGGGATAAAAAAACAATTAGAAATATCACATTTGATGGTTTAAAATCAATAAAATCCTTTGACTTAGATGGCGTAACACGCCCATTTGTGGGAAAACCCTTTTCAGATGATCTTTACACTAATTTATTAAATCGTATTTTTTCACTTGATTATTTTGAAGATATTGTGCCAGAAGTTTTTCCTATTGATTCAGAGAAAAACGCTATTCTTATACGCTTTACGGTTAAAGAAAAACCGACTATTCTAAAAATCAATTACGAGGGAAACCGTAGCATCAAAATATCAGAATTAAAAAATGCGGTTACCATAAAAGAAAAAGATATTTTTAACGAAAGCAGTCTGCGTGCAGAAGAACGGGCAATTCGCGATGTATATCTGCAAAAAGGTTTTACAAGCATTAAAGTCTCATCCTCCTTTAAAAAGGTTGAAGAAGGGATTAATGTTTCTTTCCATGTAAATGAAGGAACTTCAACTGTTCTCAAGGCTATCAACTTTGAAGGAAACGAACTTGTTTCATCAAAAACGCTCAAAAAAACAATGAAGCTCAAAGAAGCAGGATTGATCAACAAGGGTGCCTTTCAAGAATCAATGCTTGAGGCAGATAAACAAGAAATCCTGAATTACTATTTGAACCGAGGCTATATCGATGCATTAATTGTAGATGTTAATCGAACGATCACGCAAAATCTGCAAAAAGGGCACGAGGAGCTTACAATCACCTTTGTGGTTAGAGAAGGCGTTCAGTATACATTTGGTGGCATTACGTTTTCTGGTAATGAGATTTTTTCAACACAAATATTGAACTCAAAAGTGCGCTTAAAACCTGGCGATATTTATAACCATACACGATTGCAAGAGGGCTTGATGGCTGTCGCTGATGTCTATTTTGAAAATGGCTACACCTCAAATTCTATTGATCCTGTCCAAAATCGAGACGTTGAGAATAGAAAAGTTTCTTATGCCGTAGGAATTATAGAGCGGCCTCGCAGTCATATAGAAAATATTAGAGTGGAGGGGAATGCAAAGACAAAGCCCCACGTTATCTTACGAGAAATCAACCTTGAAGGCGGAGATATCTTTTCTAAAACAAAGCTAGTCAATGGTTTGCGAAACCTCTACAACTTGCAATTTTTCTCTGCTGTCATCCCTGATGTTGTGCCTGGCTCAGAAGAAAATCTTGTCGATTTAATAATTACTGTCGAAGAGCAATCAACCACCTCTGTTGAATTTGGGCTTACGTTCTCAGGGCTTGATGACCCGCAATCGTTTCCTATTTCAGCCTTTGTCAAATGGCAGGATTCAAACTTCTTAGGTACGGGAAAAACACTTTCAACTAGCCTTACCGCCTCTCCTGATCAACAAGAATTCTCAATTGGCTATGCAGACTATTGGCTTTTTGGGATTCCGATGAGCGTAAGCACAAGCTTAGATTTCTCACATTCGAGCTTGACTGATTTACAAAATGTCTACTTTCCTGGTGGTGTTGTAACAGATGACTACTACATGACTTACCAGCAGTGGGACATCACATTAAATGGTGCAATTGGACGGCGCTGGTTTCCGCACTTTGCAATTTTAAGCTGGCAAAGCGGTATTGGAATTAGTTTTATTCGCAATATTTATGATGACGAAATTTACACGCCAAACGACACCACAATATCTGATTATGCACATTCATGGGGAGTAACAAACACCCTTTGGACATCTGCATCACTTGATGGACGAGATATTAACTACGATCCTTCAAATGGCTGGTTTGTAAGCCAACGTATTGCATGGACAGGATTTATCCCACAAGTTGAAAATCAATTTTATTTCCGTTCAGATACAAAACTTGAATTATATGCAAAATTACTTGACGTAAAAGTAACAGAAAACTGGAATTTAAAATTTGTACTTGCAGGATATGCAGGGCTATCTTTCCAAATACCGACGGAAAACTCATTTGTCGGTTCAAGCAATCAGCTATACATAGACGGAATGTTTAATGGACGCGGATGGAACTCTGTGTATAATTTGCGAGGAATGGGCTTGTTCAGTAGCTATCTTGAGTTACGCTGGCCAATTATTCCTGGAATTGTAGCACTTGACTTTTTTGTTGATGCCGTTGCATTAAAACCAACGGTTAAATCATTATTTTCATCGCTCAAATTAGATGATTTTTACTTTAGTTTTGGCCCTGGTGTTCGCTTTTCAATGCCACAATTTCCGCTTCGCCTATTACTTGCAAACACTTTCCAAGTCAAAAACAATGTTGTTCACTGGCGAAATGGTACAGGCCCTGACTGGCAATTTGTACTTTCGTTTAACTTAATAAATAAATAGGAATCTATTATGCAAAAGTTATTTTTTATTACCGCTTTTTTTCTTTTTATGAACTTTATACTGCAAGCACAACAAATGACTCGATTTGCTGTTGTTGACACCTCGCGCATTTATACGGCTTATTATCGTGATTCAACGGCTGTTCGTAATTATGAAAAACGCAAGCAAGAATTTCAAACAGAAGTTGACCGCCTAACAAGTGAGTTAAAAAGTTTACAGGCTCACAAACTTGAATTACAAAGCTTAGGCGACTCATACGGTGCGGTGAAAGTTCAAACTGATATCACAACAAAAACTGCCTATCTTACGGAGTATACCAAGTCAAAAAATGCTGAACTTGAAGCAATTAAAAGCCGTCTAACCTCTTCTGATGATTTTTATAAATCGTTGTATGAGGTAATTGGACGAGTTGCCGAGTTTGAAGGTTACAGCATGGTTATGAGCTTACAGCAGGCAAGTTCGATTTTGTGGTACAGCTCCAGTGTTGATATCACGGATAAAGTAATCTCATCGCTCAATTCCCGCTAAATAAAACTTAACAAAAAAATCTAAAACAAGCTCTCACGGCATTACTGTCATGAGAGTTTTTGTGATTTTACTTGTGTTTGCAATTTGCACAGCAGCCACTACAAGAGGATTTGTTATTTTTCTTGTCTTTAATAATTTTGATGATTATAAGAGCAATCACGATTGTAAGGGCGAGTCCGATAATAATTGTGGCTAAATTCATTTGAGCCTCCTTCATTTACAATTTTTGTAAATGCTAATAATAATGATTTTCAGCAGCATCTTTGGTCGATTTCTTTCCAAAAAATACTACCTAAAATCCGACTTCCTTTGTATAATATACTAAAATATATCATACAAAGGAAAAAATGCGTATTACAATTTAATGAGTATAGCCCTTTCTGCCCATTAAAAAAATCAGGCCTGCAAGTAAGACAAAGGCAATTATTGTCCACGCCGTAAAAGTATTTTGAGTAAGCAAAAGCCCTATTTGGTACACGATTAAAGAGATAACATACGCAAATACAGTTAGATAACCGATTGCAATTGCCATCCATTTACCGTTATTCATTTCGCGTTTAATAGCCCCCATTGCAGCAAAACACGGTGCACACAGCAAGTTAAAAATTAAAAAGCTAAATGCCGAAAGTCCTGTAAAATGATTTGCAATGCCTGAAAATCGTTCAAAATCGCCTTCTTCAACAAGCTCAAGTGCATCTTCGCCAATGCCGAACAAAACGCCAAACACACCAACAACTTCTTCTTTGGCAACCAATCCCATAATTGTTGCAACAGTTGACTGCCAGTTGCCAAAACCAAGGGGGCTAAAAATCGGCGCAATGACATTTCCTAACTGCGCCAAAACGCTTGTATTCATGTCGTCTACCATTGTAAACGATCCATCTTGCATTCCAAAGCTTGACAAAAACCAGATAAAAACGCTTGCCAAAAGGATGATTGTTCCCGCTCGCTTTACAAAGGACAAGCCCCTCTCGCTCATACTACGCAGCACGTTCATTGCAAGCGGCAAGTGATAGGCAGGCAATTCCATAACAAAGGGAGAAACCTCGCCCTTAAACAGTTTCGTTTTTTTCAGAATGATTCCAGAAATAATAACTGCGGCAACGCCAATAAAATACGCACACGGAGCTATCCACCATGCACCGTTAAAAAGAGCACCCGCAATAAAGCCGACAATCGGCATTTTTGCACCACACGGAATAAACGAGGTTGTCATAATCGTCATTCGGCGATCACGGTCTTGCTCAATTGTGCGAGATGCCATAATTCCTGGGACGGAACAACCAGATCCGACGAGCATTGGAATAAAGCTTTTTCCCGAAAGTCCGAATTTTCTAAAAATCTTATCCATTATAAAAGCAACACGTGCCATATAGCCGCAATCTTCCAAAATTGATAAAAGCAAAAACAGCACAAGCATCTGTGGCACAAAGCCTAAAACAGCGCCAACTCCGCCAATAATGCCATCAACAATCAATCCTGTAAGCCACGGAGCAACGTCAAGTGATTCAAAAAAGCCTTCAGAGGCAGGCAAAATCCACTCGCCAAAAAGCGTATCGTTTGTAAAATCAGTTAAAAAAGCTCCGACTGTGGTAATTGAAATATAATACACGGCAAACATTATCAGAGCAAAAATGGGCAACGCAAAAAAACGATTTGTTACAATTGCGTCAATTTTATCAGAGTTACTAAGGCTCCCAGCAGGGCGTTTCTTTTTAACGCTCAACCGCACAACCTTGTTAATATACGCATAACGCTGATTAGTGATTATACTCTCTGCATCGTCATCAAGCTCGGTTTCACAAGCAGTTATATGCTCCTCCAAATGATGCAACAAGTCGGAAGGAAGTTTGATTGTCTCAAGGACTTTTTCATCCCGCTCAAAGATTTTGATTGCAAACCAGCGAAGATTTGCTTGCGTAACGTGCGATTCTATCGACTCTTCAATATGAGCGATGGCATGCTCAACGCTACCGTCAAAAAAACAAGGCATAAAAGTTTTTTGATGATTCTGAGCAGCCTGAATTGCAACTTCGGCAGCAGCCTTTGTTCCCTCACCCTTAACGGCAGCCATTTCAATCACCTTGCAGCCCAGTTGCGAGCTCACCTTTTCAAGATTAAGCTCATCACCATTTTTTCGAACCACATCCATCATATTCACCGCAATCACTACAGGAATGCCAAGCTCAATTAATTGGGTCGTCAAATACAGGTTTCGCTCGATATTGCTACCGTCAATAATATTCAAAATTACATCGGGCTTCTCGTTGATAAGGTAATTTCGCGTAACAACTTCCTCAAGCGTATACGGCGAAAGCGAATAAATACCTGGAAGGTCTTGAATGATAACGTCTTTATGACCTTTAAGCTCGCCCTCTTTTTTTTCGACTGTTACGCCTGGCCAGTTGCCAACGTACTGCATGCTTCCCGTTAAATCGTTGAATAACGTTGTCTTTCCACAATTTGGATTGCCCGCAAGAGCAATTTTTATCTTCATATGAATTCTCCTTGTTTTATCAAAGCGGACTACTCAACCTCAATAAGTAGTGCATCAGCCTTTCGTATTGAAAGCTCGTAACCACGAACATTTACCTCAATGGGATCGCCAAGAGGAGCGACTTTGCGAATAAAAACTTCAGCTCCCTTTGTGATTCCCATATCCATAATCCTGCGTTTTACCGCCCCTTCTCCATGCAATTTTTTGATTATAACCGTTTCCCCTAAAGGAATGTCGTGCAATGTTTTCATTTTTCCTACCTTAAATTAGTATTCTATTTCCAAGAGTGCTATCAAGTGCGATACGTGAATCTTTAATCGACAAAATCATATTGCCAGCGTTTTTCGAAATCACGCAAACTTCAGCCCCAACAACAAAACCAAGCTCGGCTAAGTGCTGACGAACCTCATCTTTGCCAGTAATTTTGCGAATAAAATTGACTTCACCTGATTTTGCCAGTGAAAGTGGCATCATAAAACCTCCAAGCTTTTTGCACTAAGTTAGTTAAAACTAACAATTTAATAATAGCTTTTTTTATATCCCTTGTCAAGTGTTTTAATAGTCACTCATAATGATTTACAAGCATTCCTAGAATTTTTTACAAATTGCAATTTTTTACGGAGTTTTTTAACCGTTCGCTCTATAAATGCTATGTGATTAAATATTTTTTAGTGCTGTTTTTTTTAAGCTCATGTTCCCTTGTAGGATTTGATTTTTTCTCTGATTTTGAAACGGTGGTTATCAACTTACCTGAAATTCCAACGGAAAAAAAGGAACTTTTTTCTTTTTCTAGCTGGAGCGTTTCTTACTTTGACAAAAACAACAAACAGATAAAAAAAAACTTGCCACTGTGGCAAAAAGAGCTTACGCTACACGTGATAAAAAATCAAATTAATCCAATTTTAATTACCGCTGAACTTGCCAATTCAAATATTCAATTTATGCCAGCAGGAGCAATATATCCATATGACAGCATAAATAAAAGATTGACGGCCTCATGGAAAAACGGATTTGCTACACAAATAGCTGATTCAATTTTAAGAAACAGTGCAGATCCTGAGGACTCACGAAAGTTTCTCATGTTTTTTAACTGGCAGCGACTGCAAGAAAATATACAAGAATTTACAAATCCATGGTTGCTTGATGAAAAACGGATAATTGATGCAATAACGCAAGCAAAAGTGAGTGTATACACTTTTAAGAAAAAGCCGACAAAAAATATTCCGCTTCCTAACTCAATTGAAAAATCACTTTTTTACACTTTTATGGAAGCCCCACAGATAGAAGCTGAAATTGAGATTTTAACTGACATAACTGAAACAACACAAATTTTTGGACAGGAAAAAATTTATTTAATACAACAATCACTTACAGAAAAAATTCTCATGCAAACAATAGATTATCTACCGTGAACAAAAAAATAGAAGCAAAGCCTAATACTTTTATTCAAAAAAACGCTTGACAGCATTTCTTGTACTAGCATATAATCAAAGTTATGATTATGTCTTTGAATATGATGCCATGGATTTGGCTTGCTCTCACTGTTCTTTTTTTTGCTATTGAGGCACTTACATTTTCACTCACGAGCATTTGGTTTGCATTCAGTGCGTTAATTCTCACCTTTCTTTCTTTTTTAATGATTCCACTCGCACTCCAGTTTTTTATTTTTACATTGCTTTCAGGCATCTTTCTTTGCCTTATGCGTCCCTTGCTTCTCAAGAAATTTAAAAAAACTCCTGCCCATACAAATGCTGATTCTTTATTAGGAAAAAAAGTTACCTTAATTAAGGCAATCACAAAAGACGGCAAGGGCGAAATTAAACTACACGGAATCACTTGGTCATGTCAAACAGAAGATGAAAGTCCCCTAGCCAAGGGAGATGAGTGCAAAGTCACTAAAATAGAAGGTAACACCGTTATAGTCAAAAAAACGGAAAAAGAAAACGCCTAGCTTCTCAGTATTTTATTCATAAAAAAATATTATTTAACAGAGAAAATAAAGGAGAAAAAATGACAATAGTTGCATCAGCAGTAGTTTTATTAGTAATGATTGTAATCATCACTAACATTCGAATTGTCCCTCAATCAAGGGCATTTATTATTGAACGGCTTGGAGGCTACCTCACCACATGGCAAGTTGGGCTTCATGTAAAAATCCCTTTTATTGATCACATTGCAAACAATGTTTCGCTCAAAGAACGAGTTATCGACTTTCAACCGCAACCAGTTATCACAAAAGACAACGTAACAATGATGATCGACACCGTTATTTACTTCCAAATTACCGATCCAAAGCTGTACACATACGGAGTAGAAAACCCCATCAACGCAATCGAAAATTTATCGGCAACATCGTTACGCAATATTATTGGAGAGCTAGACCTTGACGGAACGCTAACAAGTCGCGATGTCATCAACACAAGAATGAGAAGTATTCTTGATGAAGCAACAGACCCATGGGGAATAAAAGTAAATCGCGTAGAGGTGAAAAATATTATTCCGCCTGAGAGCATTCAAGTTGCAATGGAAAAGCAAATGCGTGCCGAGCGCGAAAGACGCGAGTCAATTTTGATAGCAGAAGGACAAAAACAGTCAGCTATTCTTGTTTCTGAGGGAAAAAAGGCTTCAATGATACTCGAAGCAGAGGCTCAAAAGGAAGCATCAATCCAAAAAGCACAAGGGGATGCCCAAGCAATTCTTGCCGTTCAAAAGGCTACTGCAGAGGGTTTGCGAATGCTCAAAGATGCACAAGTTGATGCGAATGTTATCATGCTCAAGAGTTTTGAGACCTTTGAAAAAGTTGCTGATGGAAAGTCAACTAAAATTATTATTCCATCTGACTTACAAAATATGGCAGGACTTGCCACAACAATGAGTGAACTTTTTGATAAAGGCTCTGCAATAAAGTAAGAAAGACATGACGACAGAGTTTTCAAGAACACAAATCCTTCTTGGAGAGCAAGCAATACAAACACTTGCCCACAAGAAGGTTGCTGTCTTTGGCATAGGAGGAGTGGGCTCGTTTGTTGCGGAAGCCCTTGCAAGAAGTGGCGTGGGTTCTCTTCTTCTAGTCGACAAGGATACGGTGAGCCTTACGAATATAAACCGCCAGCTAATCGCACTTCACTCAACTATAAACAAAGCAAAAGTCTCGGTAATGACACAAAGAATTGCCGACATAAATCCCAAGGCGTGCGTAACGCAAATGCATCAATTTTTCAATACAGAGACACAAAATGAGTTTGATCTCGCAGGATTAGATTATATTATTGATGCAATTGATACTATTAGTGCAAAAATTTTGCTCATTGAAACGGCAAAAAAAATGAATATTCCAATCATAAGTTCGATGGGAGCAGGTAATAAACTCCATCCAGAGCGTTTTGAAATTGCTGATATTCACAAAACCTCAGTTTGCCCCCTTGCCCGTGTTATGCGAGGAGAAATGCGTAAACGAGGGATCAAAAAACTAACAGTTGTTTATTCAAAAGAGCAACCAATAAAAGTAAAAAATCAAACAACAGAAGAAATCCTTCCAAAGGGCAAGCACTTATTACCAGGCAGTGTATCCTTTGTTCCCTCAGCTGCAGGACTTATTATTGCAGGCGAGGTAATCCGTAATCTTATAAAGACAGCACAAGTAACTGCAGACATAAAGAATACAACAAATAAAACCTAAGTCCGCAAACACTTTTAAGCCAATAAATTTTTTATTGCCATGCGTGCTTCAAAAGTTTTTGAATGAAGCGAGTTATACCCGCTGTCTTTGGAACTTCAACTTTTTCAATACGAGTAACTAAATGCTTTACACAAATTGACGGCTTTGAAGATGGCTCTGCAATAAGAAATGGTTTTTGGCGAATAACAGAATGCGAAACAATCGGATCATCATACACAAAGCCCAAGTAATCAACTTTACAATTCAAAAATTGACCAATAATTGTAGTCATACGGTCAGAAATCCGCTTTCCTTCAGCCGCAGAATGGACTCGATTAACAATCATTTTAAGGTTTATTTCAACATTTTGAATTTCTGTTGCAATCGTTTTAATCATTCCGTATGCATCGGTCATCGCAGTTGGCTCAGGCGTTGTAACAATAAAAACCTCATCAGCAGCAGCCACAAAGCCCAAAACGTTATCAGAAATTCCTGCACTCGTATCAATTATGATAATGTCCGCATTTGAAAGGGACTCCATTTCACTAATAAAATAATTTCGATCCTCATCTGAAAGATTTGCAATACGCGAAAATCCATTTGCCCCTGCAATAATTTTAATTCCGTAATCAGTTTGCAAAATGATATCGCTCATTTTTTTTTGTTTTGTAACAACGTGATATAAATTATATTTTGGAATCATGTTGAGAATAACATTAACATTTGCAAGCCCAAGGTCAGCATCAATTAAAATAACTTTTTTTCCTGTTTGTGCGTATGCAATTGCAAGATTTACCGAAAGACTCGTCTTTCCTACACCACCTTTTCCACTCGTGACCGTAATTATTCTTGTTCGCCTCAGCTGTTTTGTATTTCCTGCATCTGGTGACTGCTGTTGAACCATTTCTCTCAACTGTGCTGCTTGATCTTCCATACTTTCTCCATATACTTCTAACTATCAGTGGCAAGAGGAAATAACGCCTCCAACCTTGACTCGTCTATTTTAAAATCAATTAAATTTTTTAATAAGGTCAACACGGAGGCATGTGCAAAATCATTTGGAACTTTTTGCCCCGTGCTAAAAAATGTTATGGACTTATTTTTTTCATCCAAAACGCTAATTAAATCCCCTATCGTTACAGTCTCATCCAGCTTTGTAATAATAAGTGATTGATAATCAAATGTTTCAAACTGCTGAATAATTTCTCGTATAGTACTCGACTTTGTTGCAGCAGAAATGACTAAGAAAAACTCCGCTGACGTTGACTTCAAGTCAAGCATTTTTCTCATACGCGAAATTGTCGTGTAGTCATTAGGGCTTGAACCTGTTGTATCTATTAAGATAATATCGACACTATTTTGATAAAACGCAAGTGTAGTTTGCAACTCTTCTGGAGTTTGAACTGCTGAAAATGAAACTTTCATCCAAGAACATAGTTTTTCAAGCTGCTCAAAAGCACCGATTCTATATCCGTCAATTGAAATCACGTGAACTTTCAAAATCTGTGGGCTAATTGGTGTCTGGAAGGAAAAATTCGCCGCAAGCTTTGCAACCGTTAGCGTTTTTCCAACACCTGTTGCACCAACAAGCGTAATAATTTGTGTCTTTGCAATATGTTTATGCTTATAAATTTTAACACTTTGTCCAATCCACTCAACAACAGCGTCTTGCACTTTGTCAAAATTTTCAAGATCTTCAAGCGAAAATTCTTTTTTTATACGATCAAGTATTTTGCGGATATACTTTGCAGAAAATTCATTTTTTTTGAGCATCTGCTCAATTTGTACCAGCGTCTCACACTCAGTAGTTGGCTGTGGCGTGTTCATCACTGAAGTGCTAACCATTTCTTTTAGCTCACTTACTTCTTTTAGTAAATCTTGCAACTGTGGATGTGCTTTAGAGGGATTCGCCGTCAAAATCTTCTTTCGTTCTTCTTCAAAAGAGCTGACAGACGCTACAGGTTGCATTCGTTTTGGCAATGTTGGATAATATTCAACTTCATACGCATTGATTTTTATAAGGCCAAATAAATGCTCGCGGCGCACCTTTTGTTTAGCGAGTACGGCAAAATTATTTCCATATTTGCTGCGTATTTTTTCAAGACAAGATCGCTCATCCTCAGCAACTTCACAGAATTTTTCAACATTGCTTGATAACCTATCCAATTTTTATTTCTCCTAAAGATTCAACTTGTATTTCATTTACAATTTCGGGGACTGACAAAACAACAATTCCAGGCATTTCACGCTCAGAACTCGTTTTCACTAAAATCCGTGCCTCTTCATTACACAAAAGAACAGGCATATATCCATTATCTCGTGCCGTTGCCATTGCAGTGCTTAATGCCAAAATCCAGTTTTTTTGGAGCATTGGATCAAGAGCGGCAACTGGGCCATTAATTGTATCAAGCCGACTTTCCATTAATTTTTGCAAAAAATCTGGCTCAACCGTATAAACCGAAAGAACCTTATTTTCATTCGCATGTTGCAAACAAATTTGTCGCCCCAATGCTTGACGAACTTTTTCAACCAAAATATCCGTTCGTTTTTGTACCGCAAGCCCAAAATCCGCAATTGTCTCCAAAATGACAACCATATTACGCACAGAAACCTGTTCACGCAAAAGACCTTGCATAACTTTTTGAATATCTCCAATAGTGAAGTTTTTAACCACTTCCTCCACCACAGCAGGATAATCTTTTTTAAGAGTATCAATAATTGATTGAACTTCTTGTCGTCCCAAAATCTCTGAAGCATGGGATTTTATAATTTCGGTCAAATGAGTTGCAATGATTGTGGGGGAATCAACGACGGCATAGCCTGCCCGCTCAGCCCTATCACGATCATGCTCAGAAATCCAAATTGCAGGCAATCCAAAGGCAGGATCGCTCGTTTTCTCGCCAGCAATTTCTTCAATTACATTTCCTGTATTCATGCACATATACCAGCCCATACGAATTTTACTTCGTCCCACCTCAACGCCCTTAATTTTAAAACAATACTCACTTGGTTCAAGGCGCATATTATCGACAATTCGGATACGAGGGACAACTAATCCCAAATCCAAGGCTGACTCACGTCGAATACGCGTTACCCTCTCTAAAAGCTCAGCACCTTTTTCCTTATCAACAAGCGATATCAATGCAAATCCTAACTCCAAAGAAAGCGGATCTAACGGCACAACAGGACTAATCTCCGCCGTTTGCTCATTCTTCTTTGTCTGCTCTTTTTCGGTTGCCCGTGCAAGCTCAGCCGCAAAGGTTGATTTAGCAAGAGCCTGCAAACGCAACCCTAAAAACACCAAGCCACCACCCATTGGTATTAAAATATACCACGGAAAAGACGGCAAAAGCCCAATGATAATCATCACGCCACCGCCAACAAAATATACCCACGCATTTTGAGAAAACTGTTTTCGAATATCGCTTCCCAAGCTCGCAGAAGATGCAGAGCGTGTTACAATCAAGCCTGCAGCAAACGAAACAAGCAAAGACGGCAACTGAGACAACAGTCCATCCCCAATGGTTAAGCCTGCATATGTCCCAATAGCCGAGCCAAAATTTTCTCCGCGTAAAAGCATTCCAAAAATCAAGCCAACAATCAAGTTAACGATTGTGATAAAAATGCCTATCTTTACATTGCCTGAAACAAATTTACTCGCTCCGTCCATTGCAGCATAAAAATCTGATTCTTTTTGCACATCCATTTTGCGCTTAAAAGCCTCTTCTTGCGTAATCGCACCTGACGAATATTCAACTTCAATGGCACTTTGCTTCATCGGCATTGCATCCAATGTAAAACGAGCGGCAACTTCCGCAATACGCGTTGAACCCTTTGTAATTACAAACGCTTGCACCGCAATCAAAATAATAAAAATAACAAAACCGATTAAAAGACCTTCTGTTCCGCCAGAACCAACGACAAATCCTGCAAACGCACGAACCATTTGCCCATCAAAATTAATGCCTTTTCCCAAAATTAATCGTGTGGATGAAACGTTTAATCCAAGCCCAAAAATTGTTGAAATAAGCAACATTGTGGGAAACGTTGAAAACTCAACCGCTTTTGGCACAAAAATAACCACGAGTAACATTAGAAGAGACAACAACATATTACATGCCATCAAAAAATCAAGCAAAACTGTTGGCAAAGGAACAATGAGCATCATTATTATTATAACAACACCGATTGCAATAAAAATGTCTGAGGACAACTTGAGCATATCTTGCTTTTCAGCCATCATTCCCACCCCTGTGAATAAGCTAAAACTAAATATAAAGAGAAGATTTTCTACAGAAATACTAATTGAAAGAAATATCAAGTAGCGTTTTTCTAAATAATATCGTAATTTTAAAATGAATGCAACAAAGATTTGTAAAATTGATTTAAATTTGCCATAAAATAATATTCAATTTTAAACAATTTGATAAAAAAATTTGACTTTTCAAAATTCAATGGTATCATAGATACATGGCAATGATAAATCCACGTATCGACGAAACAATTGATTTGTATTTTGTTTTTTCCAATGCAGAAATTCTTGTTGATGAAAACGGCAATCTTCCCTCTGCCCGTGCTATTGAATGCTTTTTTTCACAACAATTAATTAGCGATTGGTTTACCGACTCTGAATATAATTTTACGGCTCTTCTGCTTGAAGACACCATGACGTGCCCCCTTGATTACAAATGGATTCCCTTACACGATTTTTTTGCCTCCCACAAAAATCAAAATGAGCTGATCATGATTGCATCACGGGCAAAAACGCTATTACTGTGGAGAAAAAATACTCGGTTTTGTGGTCAATGTGCCAATCCCTTAGTTGACGAAAAAACTCTCCTTGCACGCTCGTGTAGTTTTTGCTCATATACAGTGTTTCCCCGCATTTCACCAGCGGTGATTGTTTTAGTTACCAAAGGGAACTTAGTCTTATTGGCAAAGCACAAAAACCGCACAAGCGATGTATATACATGCCTTGCAGGCTTTGTTGAAAGTGGAGAGACCCTCGAAGCATGTGTACAGCGTGAAGTCAAAGAAGAGTGTGCAATTGATGTGAAAAATATTCAGTACGTTGAAAGCCAATCATGGCCATATCCTGATCAATTAATGATTGGTTTTACCGCCGAATGGAGTAACGGCGACATTGTTTGCCAAAAAGATGAAATTGAGGACGCACAATGGTTTTCTAAGGAAAAACTGCCCAGCATTCCGCCGCAAGGAACAATCGCTTATAATTTGATACAACGATTATTTACCAGTCAGTAGAGTGTTATTTTTTCAAAGCCTTTTTCCAGTGTGCAATTTTTTGTAACGCATCTAGTGGCGTAAGATTATTAACATCAAGGCAAAGAATATCATTGAGAATTAACTCTTCATCACTAAAAAGCCCCTGACTCAAAGGTTGCGTGCTTTGGATGGCTGGCTCTGGTTCAATAGTTGCTTCTGCAAGGTGATTATGTGCCTTTTGCTGAATTACCTGCAAAAGCTCATTTGCCCGCGTAACCACAGCATCTGGAATGCCTGCAAGTTTTGCCACATGAATTCCATAGGAATTTTCACTCGCTCCGTGTTTTACTCGCTTCAAAAAACTAATTGTCTCATTTTCTTCAAAAACTTCAAAGCACAAAAGCTGCATGTTTGCATGCACAAGACGAGTTAATTCATGATAATGCGTGGCAAAAAGTGTTTTTACCCCAATACAATTTAAAATATATTCAGAAATAGCCCACGCAATTGAAAGCCCGTCCTCCGTTGAAGTGCCCCGCCCCACTTCATCCATTATCACCAAGCTATGCTGAGTTGCCTTGCGTAAAATATGTGCCGTTTCGCTCATCTCCACTAAAAAAGTTGACTCCCCACGAGCAAGATTATCCGAAGCTCCCACCCGACAAAAAATACGATCGACAACACTGATTTTTGCTTTCTCGGCAGGCACATACGAGCCAATTTGTGCAAGCAAAACTATCAAAGCCGTTTGACGCAAATACGTAATTTTTCCCGCCATATTTGGCCCCGTTAT
>JBOFSR010000132.1:0-2482 GCA_051651645.1 Treponemataceae bacterium
TTTGAGTAATGGTACTCCTGTGCCCGAACAGACATTATAGATACTGCCTTTTTTTGCTGATGTTAAAAGAGTATAATAAGCAGTAACAACATCGCGAACATCTAAAAAGTCGCGAATAACTTCAATATTACCAACAAAAAGGCAAGGCTCTCTTTTTCCAAAAGAAATTTCAACTAATTGCCTGATAAAAGAGGACACAACAAAAATATCTTTTTGTCCAGGCCCTATATGATTAAAGGAACGAGACATAACAATATCGATGTTGTAATTTTTAGCATAGATTTTTGAAAGCATTTCTTGTGAAACTCGTGCAACTGAATATGGGCTATTAGGTTTAAGTTCATATTCTTCCTTCAAAGGCATTTTTTCATTAGGATAATTTCCATATTCCTCCGAAGAACCAACGGAAAGAATTCTTGTTTTTAAATTGAGAATACGAACATTTTCTACGATATTTAAAAAAATATTTGTATTATTGAGAAAACTAGCAACTGGTGCATTCCAGCTTTGAGCAACAGAGCTAACAGATGCAAGATGAACTATATAGTCAGGCTCAAAATCTTTTAAAATTTGCGTGACGGCTGTATAATCTGCTAAATCTAGTTGCGTATATGCAATAGGTATATCGATTTCATCTTTAAGTCCAATTCCTAAAAGGTTTATGTCTATAGCATTTTTTTGTATATAGTCGATAAAATGCTTTGCAACAAATCCACCAGATCCTGTGATGAGCATTCTTTTCATCTTTTATACCACTCATAAGTTGCTTTGATTCCATTTTCTAAAGATGTTTGTGCCTTCCATCCAAGATTATTAATCTTACTCACATCAAGTAGTTTTCGTGGAGTACCATCAGGCTTTGTTGTGTCATACATAATTTCACCTTCAAAACCAACAATATTTTTTATAATTTGTGCAAGTTCTGCTATCTCTAAGTCTTCACCTGTTCCAATATTAACATGACTTTCGTCAGAATAATTATTCATTAAAAATACAAGTGCATCAGCTAAGTCATCAACATATAAAAATTCTCTTTTTGCCTTTCCTGTTCCCCATAAGATAACACTTTTTTGATTAGCTGTTTTTGCTTCATGGAATTTTCTCAATAGAGCAGGAAGGACATGGGAGTTTTGCAAATCAAAATTATCATTAATGCCATATAAATTGGTAGGCATAGCAGAAATAAAGTCCACTCCATACTGCTTGCGGTAATATTGACATAATTTTAAGCCTGCTATTTTTGCAACTGCATACGCTTCATTTGTTTGCTCAAGACTTCCTGTTAGAAGACAGTCTTCTTTCATTGGTTGATCTGCTAATTTAGGATATATGCATGAGCTACCAAGAAATAAGAGTTTTTTTACTTTATGAACATAGGAGGAGTGAATAACATTTGAGGCAATCATCATATTGATGTAAATAAAATCAGCAGGATAGGTGTTGTTTGCGTGTATGCCTCCAACTTTAGCAGCTGCTACAAAAATATATTCAGGCTGCTCCTTTTGAAAAAAATTATCGACTTCTTTTTGATTTGTTAAATCGAGTTCTTTAGACGATTTTACGATAATATTATTATAACCGTTTTTTTGTAAATTTCGTAGCAAGGCTGATCCTACAAGCCCCCTATGTCCAGCTATATAAATTTTACTTGTTTTTTCCACTATTGTACTCTTGCTTTATATTTTTTTTCTACAAATTGTAGATCATGCTTCATCATGATAGAAACTAATTCCTCAAATGATGTTTTTCTAGGATTCCAGCCTAAAATTGTTTGTGCTTTTGTTGGATTCCCCAACAGTGTTTCAACTTCTGATGGTCTAAAATAAGCTGGATCAACTTCGATTAAAATTTCTCCCGTTTTTTTATTGATTCCTTTTTCTTGTAAGCCTTCGCCTTCAAAAGTGAGTTCAATATCAGCATGGCTGAATGCAAGTCGACAAAAATCGCGTACTGAATATTGCTCACCTGTTGCAATAACAAAATCTTCTGGTTTATCGTGTTGCAAAATAAGCCACATACACTCAACATAATCTTTTGCATATCCCCAGTCCCGTAGGGCGTTTAAGTTTCCAAGATACAGTTTTTTTTGATAACCCTTTGCAATACGTGAAGTAGCAAGAGTGATTTTTCGTGTAACGAAGGTTTCGCCTCGTCGCTCCGATTCGTGGTTGAATAAAATTCCATTTGCTGCAAAAATTCCGTATGCTTCGCGATAGTTTTTACTAATCCAAAAGGCATACTGTTTTGCCACTGCATAGGGCGATGTCGGATAAAAAGGAGTTTTTTCAGTTTGCGGAATTTCTTGCACCTTACCGTAGAGTTCTGAAGTTGATGCTTGATAGATTTTGCATGTTTTATCCATTCCTAAAAAACGCACCGCTTCCAAAATACGCAATGTTCCCAATGCATCAGTTTCCCCAGTGTATTCAGGCTCATCAAAGGAAACTTTTACATGTGATTGTGCTGCAAGATTATATATTTC
>JBOFSR010000133.1:0-3539 GCA_051651645.1 Treponemataceae bacterium
AAAAGAGCAGCAAGCAAAATTATCAAAAAACATACAACCAAGTAAAACTGTACAAACAGCCTCTGTTGCAGATGAGTTATCTAAGTTAAAAAAATTGCTTGAAGAAGGTATTTTGACTCAAAAAGAATTTGACGATCAAAAAGTTAAACTACTTAATTTATAAAAACACGTCGCGCGACGTTTTAATCAAGAGGCTGTAAAAGCCTCTTTTTTTTACATTTTAAAAAAGCAAGTTAATAGCGTATAAATCAAAACACATTTATAATTTTCTCATGACAAATAAAACTGAAACAGGTGCAAAAGATTACTCTTTGTTTAGCATGGTTTTTGCAGGAGTATGGATTTGTGGCTGGAGTATTTATAAATTTCTTACCACGCCCATAATCGAAATTGATGACATCATTAAATCAGGGATTGCGATTGCAGCAGTTTTCAGCCCTGTTTATTTTTCAATATTCATAGACAAAATAAAAGAAAAAAAATTTTAAAAACACGTCGCGCGACGTTTTCCTAAAAGGAGATACTATGCCAGTTAATAAAAACATTGACTTGCTTTCATCAGAATGCAAGAAAAAATGTATTGCAATGCAAGAAAAATTAAAAGAAGTATCCATTCCTTTTATGATTATTGAAACTTTACGCACGCACGATGTCCAGCTTGCTTACTTTATGCAAGGAAGATTTTCTCTAAAAAAAGTAAATCAGCAACGAAAAAAAGCAGATTTATATCTGCTTTCGGAGGACGAAAACAAAAAAACGGTAACATCATTAAATCCAAACATAACTAAATCAAAACACATGACAGGAAATGCTTTTGACTTAGTTATTCTTTTAGATTCAAATAAAATTGACTGGAATAAATCAAAGCCAGAATTATGGATTTTGGCTGGCAGGATAGGAAAAATGTGCGGTCTTCAGTGGGGCGGTGACTGGAAGCCTTTTGATAAGCATGGTATTGGATGGGATGCCCCCCATTATGAAATATAAAAACACGTCGTGCGACGTGTTAAAAGGATGAAAAATGACAAGTTTTTTTTTAATTGTGATTGCAGTTATTATTTTGGCAAGCATTTTTATTTGTTTAAAAATAAAAATTGATTCAAACAAAAAAATAAAATTGATGCAGGGCTTTTATTTTGAAGCACAAAATAAAATGTTTGAATTGATTCAAGCAAATCGAAATATTGATAAGGAGACAAAAGAAGAAATTGAAAAACTTCATACTAATTCAAATCGTAATAATTTTAATAATTCTTTTTCCGTGTTGCAAAAGCGTTCAGATCAATCCATTAAAGGATGATCCGCTTCTTTCTTTTCCTGAATTTGCTGGAATTGAATTTGCTGAGCTTGTAAGCAAAGAAGACAATGCTTTTATATTAAACGATGAAGGAAGCTTTGTTGTTATACAGCTTTCAGATTTTACTAAAATTGCAGAGTTTGTGCTTTTTGTTACTGCTGAAGAAAAAAAATATAAAAATTGGAAAACTTTTGAAAAGTAAATAGCAAAAAAAATTAAAGAGGCTATGATTGTAATATGATTTTAAAAATTGTTGATGAAATAGGATACTTTGGCATAAGTGTTGCAGATGTTGAAGCAGAAATTTCAAAACTCAAAGAAGGTGAATCGCTCGATGTTATTATTGACAGCCCTGGTGGGTCTGTTTTTGATGGTATTGCTATTTTTAATTTGATTCGTAAAGAAGCAAAAGCTCGAACGGTTAATGTTGAGATTATTGGAATTGCAGCCAGTATGGCAACATATATTGCGTTGGCAGGTCGTGCTCACAATGCAAATTTCACAGTAAAAGTATATGACAACACGGTATTCATGATTCACAATGCATGGACGGTTGCTATTGGCGACCATCAAGTTTTAAAACAAAAAGCAGTTATCCTTGAAAATTTATCAAAAATAACTGCTGAAGTCTATGCCCTTTTTGGTGAAAAAGACATTAAAAAAATACGCAAACAAATGGATGCAGAAACATGGTTGTTTGGACAAGAAATTGTTGATGCAGGATTTGCTACCGAAATTGAACACATTATTCCTATTGATGATGAATCAGTTGCTAATACAAAAGACACAATCGTAATGTTAGCAAAAAACAAATTTAAAACAATGCAGGAAAAAAGCACATCATCTAAAAAAGATGATATGAATCAAATTGCCGCCTTGTTAAATATTAAAAATCAAGCCACTGATGGCTCTGATGATAAAAAACCCGCACAAATTAAAACGGAGGAAAATATGACTAAAGAAGAATTGCAAAAAAGCAATCCTGCTATTTTTAGTGAAATTTATGAAGACGGAAAACAAGCAGGAATCGTTCAAGAAAATGAGCGTGTTCTTGCTCATCTTAAATTAGGAGAGACTGCAAAATCTCTTGAAACATCAGCTCGATTTATCAAAGAAGGAAAAGATATTTCAAGTGCTGAAGTTATTAGCGAGTATATGTCGCTAAACATGAAAAACATGCAAGCATCAGCAGGTATTGCAGACAACCCTCCTGACGTTTCGGTTGGTGCTGATGACGAAGCAGATCAAGCGGCAGCTTTGAAAGCATATAATGCTGGGCTTGCAAACAAAAAGGAGTTTTAATATGTGTGAAAAAACAACCATAGAAAGAGAGCATCTTCTTCTTGGAAACAACAACTTTGAAACATCAAAAATACTAGTACCTGCTAGTTCTGAATTGCCTATAGGAACAGTTGTTTTTCGTGATGGAGATAAGTTTTCAAAAATTACGACACCTGCAACACAAGTTCCTGCTGGTGTTTTAGCTAGCACCATAACAAATGGGGATGCATCAGATATAACAGTTTCTTGTCGTATTGTTATCTCTGGTGATGTAAACAAAAATATGCTCAAAGCAAACGATTTGCCAATTGGTGCAGATTTTTCTGATAAATTAAGAAACGTATCAATTATACCTATTGATACATATAAATGTAATTAGGAGTAAAAAATGGAAATTTATAAAAAATCATTTATTGAAGCCGTCAACAACGAACCTGACATGAAAGATATGGGCTTTTTAAGCTCTTTGTTTAAAACGAATTCTAATTCTGTTACTGATGCGGAAAAATTTTCACTTGATCAAATCAGATCGAATAATAAAATTGCTCCGTATGTGGTTGACCTTTCTTCTGGTGCGATCACCTTAGCAAAAGGAGATTTTGGAAATAACGAATATCGTTTTCCAACAATTTCACTTGATGAGTCAACTCAAATTAATGAGTTGATGAAAAGACAGCCTGGTGAAAATCCATACGATAAGAAAAGAGCAAATTGGACAGGATTGCTTACAAGAGAGCTTTTAAAATCTTTTGTAAAAGAAATAAATATGATTAAGCGCTCGATTGAATTGCAAGCAGCTCAAGCCCTGCAAACTGGAACAGTTACCCTAACCGATGACAAGGGAAATTCTCTTAAACAAGCACTTAATTTTGGCGTAAAACAAAGTCATTTTCCAAGCGTTGCAAAAACCTGGGAAGACATAACGGTTGACCCTATTGTTGACATCGATGCATTATCAGAT